>CAZCEM010000194.1:2095-5265 GCA_964497555.1 uncultured bacterium | reverse complement strand
TTCGCTGGAATGATGCGTCTTCGACGCATTTTTTCAATGTTCAAAAGAAAATGCATCCCTTAATATATCCTGTGGAGTGCTCACATGAAACTCTTTAAGATCGCTCTAATCATGGCTCTGCTGCTCGCTTTGGCAGCCGAGTCCGCCCCTCCTTCCCCGGAGGCGGTTGCTAAAATGAAACAGGACGGCACCTGGGAACAATTCCTCATGAAGGAAGCCCAGTTTAGCGCGGAAGCCTGCGATCCCGCCTGCTGGCAGACGCTGGATCGAATGCGGCAGCAGAGGCGCGACCAGGCCGATCAGATCGAAATCCCCCTGCCGATAATTCTGGTAGATTTCCCCGACCGAGCGGCGGATCGTCAAACCCACACCATTCAGTATTTCCAGGACTTGCTGTTTGGCAACGATCCTTACTGTTTCCGAAATTTCTACCTGACCAACTCCTACAATGAAGTGAATATGTCGGGTGAAATTATGGGCTGGGTGCAGATGCAAAGCGAGTATGAGCCATATTGTTCCGATGCTTTGAACCTGGCGGCGGACGCAGTTAGAGCCGTTGATAACCAGTTTGATTTTTCACAGCTTGATCTGGATGACGATGGTTCGATTCCGGCGGTGATGATTATATTTGCGGGACCGGGGCATGAAGTTACCGGTAATCCCGACGATATTCACTCCCATGCCGGCGGTCTGGGAATTCGAGTGGATGGGGTAACTATCAGTCGTTACAGTGTTTCACCTGAGTTAGCCCCACGAGAAGTCGCCATCCATGAAGTGGGCCATTCGGTGTTTGGACTGCCGGACTTGTATGACTATGATAACTCTTCTTATGGATTAGGGGATTGGTCCATGATGTCAGGCGCAAACAATTGTTTTGATTGCTGGTGTAAGATTCAACTTGGCTGGATCAGACCGACTATTGTCAGACGCAATATGAACCGGGTCGTCATCCCGCCGGTTGAGACCCAGCCTCTGGCCTATAAAATCCCCCTCAATGGCGATAATGAATATTTTCTCATCGAAAATCGTCAACGGCTGGGCTATGATCAGACGCTCCCCGGCACCGGCCTTCTCATCTACCATGTTGACGAGAACCAGTTCAACAACAACAACGAAAACCATTACAAAGTCGCCATAGAACAAGCCGACGGCGAGCGTGACCTCGAAAATAAAAACAATTACGGCGATGACAGCGATCCCTTCCCCGGCAGTTCAGGAAACACCACCTTCGACGCGAACAGCAATCCCAACAGCCGGGACTATAACGGTCAAGACCGTTCCATTGCTGTCCGCAATATCCGTCTTAACGGCTCAGACGTCAGTTGCGACTTGATGAATGGCCTTGAAGGCCAGAATTTCCTGTTCGATTTGGTGTCTGTGTCGCCGGAGAACACTGTCGCCGGGCGGGATGTCACCGTCAGTTATACGCTCCATAACGACGGAAATACCAGGTCTTCCGCCACTACGGTCAGATTGAGTCTTTCTCGAGACACCCGGAGATCCGACGACGATATCACCCTTGGTATGGATCAGGGTGAACTCGAGTTAGCGCCTGAAGGCACCAGCGAGCAGGTTCTCCAGCGCACGATTCCGGCTGACATCGAGTCCGGTGCTTGGCATGTTCTTGCCACCGCCGATCCCGCCGGTAGGGTGAATGAGCTGGATGAATCCGACAATGTCGGTTCGGCGCGGATATTAATTGGGGGACAACCCAACATCGATCTCCAGCGTTTCAGCCTCTCACCGCGAAACGTCCTGCCGGGACGGGAATTCTCAATGAACTATGCCCTTGAAAACAACGGTGGTGAACCAACCGGCGCCTTTACCGTGGAATTCTACCTTTCGACGGATACTCTTCGAAATCAGGAGGACTTTTCTCTGGGCGAGGCTGAGAATGAAGCCAATTTGCCGGCAGGCCGACAAATTGAGCGCACTATCAACCGCCGGATACCTGAACTGGTGACACCCGGCGAATATTATGTCCTTATTTTCGTCGATAGATTAAACCACGTGCGGGAACTGGATGAAGACGACAATGCGGCGGCGGCGCGATTGACCGTCCCCGGGCCCAACCTGCGCGCCCTTTATCTGACGGTGTCGCCGACGGAGCTGCGTCCTGACGACGAGTTCGACATCGAAGCCTGGGTAGTCAACACCGGGCTGCTGAACTCACCGCCGTCAGGTCTGGGCATAGCCTTGTCGCCTGATCGAAACCTTTCCTTTGGTGATTGTATTCTGGGCGCCCCTTACAACGTTGACAGTTTAGCCATCGGCGATACCGCATACGTGTCTATCCGCCGAACCATACCCAGCGACGCCTGGACCCGCGACTGGTATATCTTGATTAAGTGCGATTGCTTTGGCAGGATAGATGAAATCAACGAGAACGACAATGTGACCGGAGTGCCAGTGCACATTACCTCGGAGGGGGTGGAAGATGATCGGGAGGTCGTTCCTGAGTGCACCCGTCTGCTTCAGCCTTACCCTAATCCCGCCAATGCGGAAGTACACTTCACTTTCGAGATGAAGAACGCGGGGATTGCGAGACTGGTTATTTACGACGTCAATGGCAGCTTAATCAAACAACTGACAGCCGGTGAATACCCTATTGGTCGTCACACTCTAATCTGGCAGGCGGAGGGAGTTCCCGATGGGTTGTACCTTGCTCAGCTCCGGACTGCCGACGTCCGAGAGTCGGTTAAGTTCCTAATGCTCAAGTAAGCTGGCAAGGTCGTCAATTGAAAGTCTGAAAGCTGGAAAACCAACTGACTACTGACTACTGACTACTGTCCACGTTGTACTGAGCGCTGAACACTGAGCACTGAGCACTTTAATCACCGTTCCGTCACACCGTATCTCCTTATCCTATCTTGAGATACCCGATTTGTGTGACGATGTGACGATTTTTTACGCTATCCTATGCTAAAACCTAAACCCATATCCGAGCTGGGTGCAGTCATCTCGCTGCGGCAGGTGTCGCGGGATAACTGGGACTTAGCGGTATCGACGCCGGAGATCGCGCGGCTCAGCCGTCCGGGGCAGTTCGTCCACGTGCGGGTGAGCGAGGGCTTCACGCCCTTCCTGCGGCGCCCCTTGAGCATCGGTCCCCTCGACGGCGATCTCCTGCGCCTGCTCTTCACCGTCCGCGGTGAAGGCACCCGGCTGTTGAC
>CAZCEM010000194.1:0-2085 GCA_964497555.1 uncultured bacterium | reverse complement strand
GAAGAAGCCCGGCGACCGGCTGGATCTGATCGGCCCGCTGGGCAACGGCTTCACCCCGCCCCAGCCTGGCGTTACTCCGATTCTGATCAGCGGCGGCATCGGCGTGGTGCCGCTGCTGACGCTGGCGGACAGCCTGTCGGACACTCAGGGCGCGATCTTCCTGCTAGGCGTCCGCTCGCGGGAAACGCTGCCTCTGACCGAAACTGAGATTCAACAGCGTGGAATTCAGGTCGCCAGCGAGGACGGCGGTATGGGCTTTCATGGTTTAGTCACTGATCTTTTCAAATCCATCATAGAACGTAAGTCAAGACGACCGATAAAGGTCTATGCCTGCGGACCGGAAGCCATGACGACAGCGGTGAAGGCAATCTGTATTGAACGCGTAATTCCAGCGGAGGTCTCACTGGAAGTGCCAATGGGCTGTGGCATCGGTGTCTGTCAGAGCTGCGCGGTTCCGAAGGAAGACGGCAGCGGCTACTTGCTGGTCTGTCAGGACGGACCGGTGTTTGACATTCGAGCGGTCGATCTGGAAGGCGGGAGGGCCAAGTAATGACAGATATGCGCCTGACGATGGGCGGGCTGGAGTTCCGCACCCCGCTGCTGACCGGATCGGGCACCTTCGGCTACGGCGACGAGTTCATCGGGCTGGTGGATTACGACGCCCTGGGGGGGCTGGTCGCCAAGTCGGTGTCGCTCGAACCGCGCCCCGGCAACAAACCCCCGCGCATCTGCGAAGCCGGCGGCGGCATCATCAACAGCATCGGATTGGCCAATCCGGGCATCGAGCGGTTCCTGGCCGAGAAAGCGAACTCGCTGCCCTTCGACAAGACGCGGGTGTTCCTGAGCGTTGTGGGCCGCACCATCGAGGACTTTGTGGCGGTCATCGAGCGGATGGAGTCCATCCCGCAGGTTTCAGGCTACGAGCTGAACGTGTCCTGCCCCAACGTAAAGCGCGGCGGGTTGGAACTGGGCAGCGATAAAGAAGCTGTTCACGCCATTGTCAAAGCCGCACGTGCGGCTACTACGCGCTTCCTTTCGATCAAGCTGACACCCAACCAGACCGCCATCGCGCCCCTGGCGGAAGCGGCGGTGGCAGCGGGAGCGGACGCCCTGACGCTGGTGAATACGCTGATAGGGATGGCCATCGACGCCGAGCGGAGGCGTCCGCTGCTGGGGAACGTTACCGGCGGATACAGCGGGCCTCCTTTGAAGCCAGTGGCGCTGGCGAAGGTTTGGCAGGCATCGCGGGAGGTGAATGTGCCCATCTGGGCGTCGGGGGGGATTGTGAACGGCATCGACGGCATAGAATTCCTACTGGCAGGTGCGTCGGGATTGCAGATTGGTTCGGCGCTGATCGCCGAACCGGGCGCGCCGAGGCGCATCCTGAGCGAGATGGAGGACTACTGCCAGCGGCACGGGGTGGAGCGGCTCAGTGAGCTGGTGGGGACGCTGGAAGTGTAGGGAGCGCTCAGTGCTCAGGGGTAGGGTATAATTCAAAACGGCTCTTCGCTGTTTGGTGTGGGTATTTAAAAAAGTTTATGGAAACCTGGAAGGCCGGGAGTACGTCTTTGCGAATCAGCCGAAGGCTGATGAAGCAATTTCAATAAGTTAGCAAGTTACCAAGTTGGCAAGTTGGCAAGTTTGGTTATCGGTTTAATATATCCGAAATCCAACTTGTGAACTTGTGAACTTGCGAACTTTCAAACTTCATAAGATTGCTTCGCTTGCCTTCGGCAAGCTCGCAAAGACGCGCCTGCGGCGCGTTACCATCAAGAAAATTCGTTACCCACATGAAACAGCAAAGAACCTTCACCCCAGATTAAACAGATGAAACAGATTTGAAACAGAACTGCGCTAATTGTATCTGTTTTACCATCCGTTTAATCTGGTTAATCTGCTGTGGTGCGCCAGGACAAGCCTGGTTGATCTAATGGACTGCAAGGTGGCCATCATGTAAATTGCCTGTTTGACATGCAGCCAATCGAGCGCAGGTTAGCGTAATCAAACCGTGCGAAGCCTCGAACGGCACCGACGCGAGCCGCAACGCAAGTGAACCCGATTCGGCCTCGTTAGATAAAAACGAGA
>CAZCEM010000193.1:0-5296 GCA_964497555.1 uncultured bacterium | reverse complement strand
AGCATATAGTCAACTGGTTGAACTCCCGCCCGTAGTAAATCAGACGAAAGGGCAGGTTCACGACCACCGAATAATCGTTGCCGCGAAACCAATTGCTGATGCCAGTGTTGGTGCCGGCGCCGCCGAGACGAGGACTGATTTCGAGCCATTCAAAGCTCGGCTTCTCCGCCCCATCGGGACCTTGACTGTTGAAGCAGGCGTAGCCGTAGCTGTCGGGTCCAAAGGGCTGGCCCGGCGCCGGCGCCGTCAGCGTCAAGGAGAACCACGCCGTGTCGCGGCGTCCGGATTCCGTTTCCAGACGCAGTTCCATGGGAACGGTCATGCCGGGGATAGCATCGACTCGCGGTCGGAGCAGGAAGGCGTCGCCGGATTGAGCGGCTTCTTCGCCAACCGGCAGGGCCGGATAGTTCGAGGCTCCTCTGAAAACCTGCACCAACCTGGACAAAGAGACCAGTTCCGCCGAGAAGGCTTCCTGCGCCTGCGAACCATCGTTGCGGAAGACCAGCCCCACCTCGGCTGTCAGGCTTGGAACAAAGCCGGTGTCAGGATAAACAGCTTCGACTATCGTTAATTGCGGCGCGTGCAGCGTGAGTTCAAAGGCGGAATGGCCAACGGTCTCCTGTCCGCTGAGAACATCTGCTGAAATTAGGGCAACCTCACCTTCACGGCAATTGGGTGAAACCTGACAAGCAAATGAGACTGAGACCGAGGAACCAGGATCCGGAACCGATTCCAGCCGCTGAGGATCTTCAGGAACCGTCAGATGCGGCGAGCCGCTCGCCAACCTCAGGGACAAAGGACCTTGCGGCGCTCGAGTGCCATAATTGTGCGCGTCAATCGATAGGGTGATCTGCTCCCCGCAGTCGGCTCGTCCGTCATGGTCGCCGTGCTCATCATCTAGTGCGAATTGTTGAATCCCAAACAGGATTTCCTGTTGACGCCTTTGCAGGTTGCTTTGGATGGGAGCGTAGCCTTGGTGGGTGACGGTCAGAAAAATCTCGCCCTCGCCGAATTCATCTTGTGGGAGCAGCAGCCGCGCTTGTCCGTTCTCGTCTGTAAATGACACCACGCTCACATGACCGGGCTGATAGACGCACACCCGCGCGCCCTCCACCGGAGCGCCGCCGTTCTGGTCTGTAACTCGACCGGTCATTAGATTCTCGCCGATGTTCAAGACATGCTCGCACTGGAGGCTCATCGAACGCGGATTGCCCATCCACAGCCGGGTGGCGGGATCGCCGATGAGGTTGAACATCTTCGCGGTGCCTTCCCACCACTCACCGCCCGGAGGGAAGGGATCATTGGTCAGACCGCTGTATTGGCGAGCGAGTTCGCAACGGGCTCGATTCAGCGCCCAGCCTAATTCAGTGATTCTCTCGTCGCTCAGAGCGTATATTACAGATGCGTGGAATAGATTGGCATAGGAGGTGGATAGATAATCAAAACCGCCGCCCACAGCGGCTACACCGCCGCCCGCGCCTTGCAGGAAGGCTTCAGATTCGCAATCGTCCTGCTGAAACCGGCCGGTGGAATTAATAGTCATCAACATAAAGGGGGTCATGCGACTTTCGGGCAGTTCCCGTATATTGTTGACGTTCCAACCAGCCATGCTGCGGGTGGCGATGATGCCCACACCGGTCTGGAAGCGCTGCCGAAGATAGTTATATAATGGACCGGGGCCGGTGGTGGTCTCAATGCTTGTGAATCCAGCGGCGAGCAGATGCGTTCGAGACCAATTCATCACCGCTACAGTCGTCGAAGCTGGGTTCTGGGTGGAGGTGCAGCAAACACCTCGCCCCAGCCAGCCGTTGTTGACTTGAAGAGGATCCATTTCGTAAGCGGTGATCTTTCCCACAATCCGATTCAACTCATCGAGGGAGTTATAGGACAATCTTCCGATCGCCAGATCGGGAAGAAAGTCGTCGCCGTCCTGAAGGCCGTAACCGTAATCGCTGACGAACTGGTTATTGACCTCAAAAGGCTCAAGTGTGAAATTGCCCTCCGCGTCGCCGGCCAAGGTGACGTATTCGGGGCAGAAATCCGCATTCTGGTAAGCCTGGGAGATGACGTTCATAATGGCTTGTCGGTCGGAACCGACCCGCATCAGCTCCACACGGTCCCCGCAGCGCCGCCGCCATTCCACCAACGGTGAAATTGCTCCAGCGACGGCGTCATTGTCCGGAATCAGATACAATCCGGCTCCACCGGATGGATTGGGGTCGTCTCGGGAAGGAGAAAGGGGAGTGATAATAAGCTCAGCAAAGACATCTGAAAGGACAGGGCTGGATGGCTTCATAGACTGTCCCGCCTCGGACAAAGCCCCTGATAAATGCAGCTTTATGGCAGCTTGTCTGACTAAACTAACCGCCCCTTCAGTCTCTTTTATCACCGGCGACAGTGAGACTGCCACGATTTTGACGCCTCGCATCACGCCCATCGGTCGGATGTTCACCAGCGAAGTGGATGCCAGCCGATCGAGCTGTCGCTCAGGATCCGAAACCGGTTCGGTCGCAAGGGAGACAACCTCCGCTTCAACCTTGACGCCTTCCGGCAGCGCCAGCCAGCGGGTAACAGGCATAATATTTTCTGAACTGAGTCCTGCAGCTTCGTCAAGCACGGCAGCCCGCAGTCCCGGGGTCATCTCGCAGGAAATTCTTATGAAGTCATTCCTCGCGACATCACATTGGACCGCCATTGCTGCCGGTATTGTGCCTTCAGGCATCTCCGCGTTCATCTCGGCGTCAGCTTCAGCCGCAAATCCCAGGGCGAGCAGAAGCAAAGGAAACAACCGGAGGAGCCGAGCATTCCGGATCAGAAAGGAGTAACATCGCGGCATGGAAAACCCCTCCTCTCGCTGCGTGTTGTTGAAATCTCTAAGGATACGTTTGGAACGGCTTGATATTAAATTTACCTTATATTACCTCTTTTTACAAGTGGTAGGCCTCATCTGACAGTCCTTAAAGCACAGAAATACAATGAATTTCAGGCTCCTTCCCTCGCGGTCTCTCTTCTCCTTGCTCAGGATTGGTGAATTCTGGATACTGATTCCCATTTTCGCCTTGGTGGTCGCTTTTCTGCCCCGTTGGGCTTGGTCTCAGCCGGTTCGTATGACTGACGTCTGGGAGACAACCCTACCCTCGCTCATCGAGGGAAATAACAGCCGGATAAGCATCCTGCCGGAATTGAACCGCGTAGATCGCGCCGCCCGACTGGACTACTACCACCGAAGGCCTTATGAGATCACCGGTTTTAGCGGTCAAGCGCTGGTCAAAGAAGAAGGTTACAGCTTGGGTTTTGTCTGGCCGCAGGTGACCAAGAACCACCGATTGATCGTGGAGTTTGAAACCAGCGCTTTCGAGCAGAACCTCTCTGCCGAATCCAGGCTTCAAACCGAGCGCCAGTCGAGCCTGATTTTAAAAGACGAGCTGACAACCGAACGGTTGCTGCTGGCTCATAACTGGAAAGTCTTTCAAATGAGCTGGGGTTTGGAATTGAAGTCCGTTCATCGTGGAACGCAAACCCGCGTGGAGCCGGCGTTCGAGATTGGCTGGGGCGACCTGTCCGACGCCCGGCTCAGGTTCCGCATTTTCAACCATCGCGAAGACCAGCGTTGGCATTGGAACCGCTCTGTTGAGACTTTGTCCGGCAAAGTCAATCTTGACGTGGAAGGCAAGGTGCTGGATCTCACCTTCGGCGATCCGTTCGGGATCCAGATGTCCCTCACCGCGGGGCAGGAGACCTGGCGCGGTATAAATCTTGAAGACCTTGTAACGCCTTACTCGGTGGGAATCAAAGGCAGCCGAAGTTACATCGCCATCGGAGCGGAACACTCGCCGCTTCATAAGTTTGGATGGCATGCGGGAGGCACGCACACCGGATTCACCGGCGAAGCGAAGCTGAATAAATACAATGCCGGCGTCATCGGACGATCTAAGGACGCAGCCTGGCACAGCGACGTATGGGGCGGCGGGATTGGGCTGCCGCTAAGCCGGACTTCCTCGTTTGAAGTGGGGGCATACTATATCGGACGAGATGGAGACGCCAGCGGCTGGCTGGAAGCGGACTCGCTGCCGACGCCTTTCGCTGAGGATTTTTTAGGAACGACAGTATTCGCGGTGGACGGTTCGTTGGACGGCGGCTGCCTAACGGCCGGATTAAAGAAGCGCGGCTCATGGTTCACGGTCTCGACGCAAACAGGACTGGTCAAGTTGTGGACAAACGGGCGAATCCGCGACCTGTGGGCTTATGCGCCTGAGGACCAAGAGCCTCGAACGGTTGAACTGCCCCTCCAGCAGCTGACCGGTGGCTGGTCATCAGCGACAGTATCGCTGAGTTGGCGGAACTTCAATATCGGAGGCATCGTTTCGCAAGCCCTTATCATCGACCAAAAAACTAACGGCGACCGAATCTTCGGGGATAATGCTGAAGCGAAAGGAGGATTGATGAGCCGGATGTGGCTGGGGGTGACGATTTAAGGGAGACACCAGTTGATACAAGCCGCTTTCAAAACGGGAGTTTAGAGTTCACGCTTTAGCGTGTTCATGTTAAAGCATGAACTCTAAACGGATATTTCGGGCTGGAAGCGACTTACGCGCTCATCGTCTTCTATCCCCCATGCGTCCCATATTGGTATATCAGCTCCTCCATCTTCTTCCAAGCTGGTTCAAGCTGCATGGACAGCAGATACATATCGTTGTACCGACCTTTGAAGTCTTTAACCCAGTTCTTCAATACCGCGTCGATTCTAAAGCCAATGTTTTGAAAGACTTGGGAAACTGCCTGCTGCTCGGGCACTAATTCGATTACCAGCCGCTCGACTTCATAGTGAGTTGCCAGCTTTAACAGATCATGAACCATCAAGGACGCCAATCCCAAGTTGCGGCGATTAGGCAGCACTGTTCCTCTCAACTGTCCATGATGCCGGGTCCAGCCATAGTCGCGCACGTGCAGCGTCCACATGGCGATGATTTTGCCATCCTGCACCGCCACCAGCGGCAGAACTCTGTCCAGATTAATGTTGTGGCACCAATGATGAATTACCTTCGGATCCGCGACATCGTCTCGGTACCAGACCCGTTCTGATTCTGGAAGGTTCTTGAAGAATTCCATCAAACGCTCTTCATCTGCGGGCTCCAGAGCCCGAATTGTGACCTTGCTGCTGTCGCGAAGGTCGCAGATTTTCGGATAATCCTCAAGGAAAGTCATGGCCACTCCTTTTCTGTTGTATGTTAAAGCCTTCTCATACTAAGTTGCATTCAAACAGTCATTATTGAGTTTAACAACCCCCCTGCCCCCC
>CAZCEM010000192.1:0-5324 GCA_964497555.1 uncultured bacterium | reverse complement strand
CCTCGGAACCGTGCAAGGCATGGTGGGCGCGTTCGACGCCATCGAGAAAGCCAACGACATCTCCCCCTCGCTGGTCGCGGGCAATATCTCCATCGCCCTGCTGACCACCCTCTTCGGGCTGTGCGTGGCTATCATCATTCAGATTTGTCATAACTACTTCGTCTCCCGCATCGACAAAATTGTTGTTGACATGGAAGAATCCACGCAGGAAGTCGTCGAGCAGTTAGTCAAGACGAACAATATTTAACAGGCGGTCGTCATGCTTCTCGACAAGAAGAAAAAACGGGGGGCGCCTGTAATCGGCGCTGCTTCCATGGCGGATATTTCCTTCCTGTTGCTCATCTTCTTCATGGTGACCACCACTATGGACACCGACAAGGGCATCCCGATGGTCCTGCCGGAGCGCGGCGGTGAAGCCAAGATAAATCCGAAGAACATCGCCAAAGTGCTGGTCAACGAGAGCGGCGGGGTTTTGTTCGACAATAAGGTCGTCTCTGACAATGAGCTGCTGGAACTGCTGGGCGCCAAGATAAAAGAGCGCGGGTACGATCCAGAGGACGGCAAGCCGAAGCTGATAGTGTCCATCAAGACCGACGGCAACACCGACTACGACCGTTACATCACCGTGCTGGACATCGTCAAGGCATCAGGGGCGACCAAGATATCCATTGCCGAGCCGGAGAAGGAGCAATGATGCGACTCTCCGACCATATCCGCCGTTTCTGCTCGGGAGGCCTGCGATGAAATTTCAAAAGAAAATCAAGCCGACCAGCGAAATTTCCACCGCCTCGCTGCCGGACATCATCTTCATGCTGCTGTTCTTCTTCATGGTCACGACGGTGCTGAAGAAAACGCAGGGCATCCCCATCGTGATGCCCGCCGCCTACCAAACCAAGAAGATAGAATCCAAGCGGCACCTCGCCTATCTCTGGGCCGACGATAAGAACAACATCTCCATCGACGACAAGCTCATCCCCCTGACGGCGATGGGCTCAATCTCCAAGATAATGCGTCAGAAACTGGACGCCGACAACCAGTTGATAGTCTCGATGAAAATCGACAAGCGCACTAAGATGAAGCTGGTCACCGACATCCAGGAGCAGTTGCGCGACGCCTACGCCATCCGGGTGAACTATTCTACCCGGTTTAAGGGAGCGGGAGGATAGATCCCGTCTCCTGATGAGCCTGTTTACGATGTATGAAGTACCGGCTTAATTCTGCAGGTTATTATCGTATCACCTGAAGGAGGATTATAAACTGTCGAAGGTGACCGGGAACTGCAAACGCCCATTCATACGGTTCAACCATGTTAAAAGAACCCCAATATGATTTAAGATACCAATACCGGCGGGCGCTGGAAGCCTCGGCGGTGCTGGCGTTGCTGCTCATCGTCGGGCTGCTGATGCTCTTCAAGCGGTTTGAGACCGACATCAACTTGCGCGCGGTGGCGCCGGTGGCGATTCAGGTGGAAGACATCCCCATCACGCGCACCATCAAGCGCATTGAGGAGCCGCGCAAGCCGACCATTCCCGTCGAGGATCCGGATGTGGACATCGAGGAGAATGCCGATATCGCCTTTTACGAAAACCTCGATTTCGACATCACGCCTCCTCCGCCTCCGCCTCCCGAGGAAGCGGAGACCGTCCCCTTCTACGCCGTTGAGCGCAAACCAGCGCTGATAGGCGGTCAGGAAGCCATTGCCGATTACATCCGGAGAAACAACCTGTTTCCGCAGACCGCTCTCAACATGGGTGTCAACGGACAGGCGCTCATCGGCTTCACGGTGGATATCGACGGCTCGACGATCGACGTGCACGTCATGCAGGAGCGTCCGGAAGGTCTGGGTTTCGGTCAGGCGGGCGTCGAAGTTATGAAGCACATGAAGTTCCAACCCGGACAGCAGCGCGACAAGCTGGTCAAGGTGCCCATGCAGCAGTCCATCAAGTTCACGCCGCAATAATCCTCACATAGAGGCTGCCCGGCGGATACTCCGGTCTGCTGTCAGCAACAAGAACTCACTAACGATCGACAAGAGCGCTTTTGAACTTGAGCTTAGAATTAAAAAGGACGGGAATTTTCCGTCCTTTTTTTCTATACTTTCGTTTGAAAATGGTCCCTGAGGGGCTGTTATCAAAGAATAAATGCGAGTACATTCCATGTCCCTTAAACATTCAATCAGCAAGGTCCGGTGTCTGCTGCGGCTGTCCGAAGCCCCTGAGGTTCTCGACACCATCGCGGACGAGCTGTCAATAGAACTTGACGACCTCGCCGTGAAACTTGTGCCCTCCATCGCAATTCCCACGGATGACGGCGAACTGATGTTGTCTGTCGTCAGCCTCGAGGATTTTTATCGCCTCACCGGCTCGGAAGCCCCTGCCGACCGCGACGCTGTCTATTTCAAGCTGTCTAGGAACGGCGCCGGCTGCATCCTCGCCACTCATCGCTCGCTGCTGTTCAGCTTCACGCGCTATCTGCTGGACGTTCTGGTAGATGAAGACGAACGTCCTTTTGCCGAAGGAAAGGTCTTCAAACCCGCATTCCCTTGGCAGCGGGTGTCATACGACTACTTCTTGACCCAGGAAGGTCGCATCACCCAGGACCTCGACCGGGAGAGTTACGTCCGGCAACTGGCGCTCATGGGATTAACCCATATAGAAGTCAACGGGCTGGGCTCGCCCATGGGTATTGAGACCGGTCCCCCCGGCGAAATCTACCCCATGTTCTACACCTACTGCCCCGCGCTCGACCAATTCGTCTATAGCGAACTCAACCAAGGGCTGTATCCCTATTATTACCTCTCAGCAAACCTCAATTATCTGAAGGAAAACGCCAGGCTGGCGAAATCCTACGGCTTGACGCCGGGGTTGTTGTGCTTCGAGCCGCGCTCGGTGCCAGAGCGGTTCTTCGACCGCTACCCCATGCTGCGCGGCTGCCGGGTGGACCATCCCTTCCGCAGTTTCAAGCCCCGCTACAACATGACCATCACCCACCCGCTGGTGCGCGAACACTACGCTGAGATGATGCGCAAGCTGGCGCGAGAGGTCCCCGAGCTGGGCTTCATCAACATCTGGACCAACGACAGCGGCGCGGGCTTCGAGCACACCAAGTCGCTGTACGTCGGGCGCAACGGCGGCGCCTATCTGGTGCGCGAGTGGAAGGATGACGCTGAAATCGCCCGTCTGGCAGGCGAGAACGCCCTGCGCTTCCTGAGAACCCTGCGGGACGCCGGCCGGGAAATAAATCCCGACTTCCGGGTTATCACCCGCATGGAATCCTTCTACGGCGAGCACGACACCGTTTGGGCGGGGCTGGAGGACGGTCTGGAGATCGAGACCAATTCGCTGGCAGCGCGGGGCTGGGCGATGCCTTACAAACATCCGCTTTATCCCGACAACGACGCCGTCAACGGCGGGTCGGTGTATCAGCAGGGCTTTGTGGAAGCCGAGAAGGTCAACCTCGCCGATGTGGAAGCCCGCGGCAGCCAGGCGCATTTCTACTTCGGCGCGGGACCCGAGACCATGTTCGCGCCGCTGATGGGGGTGCCTTATCCGCGGCTGACCTGGCAGCGGCTGAAGGAGCTGCATGACAACGGCGTCCGTCGGTTGGTTCAGTACGGCGGCACCTTCCCTCCGGAGCAGGTGCCTTTCAACGTCAACCACGAGATAGTCCGGCGCTTCCAGTTCGACCCGGAGATGGACATCGACGTCGATATCGAGCAACTGGCGAAGGTTTGGGTGGGAGAAGATTTTGCGGGGGATTTGACGCAGGCGTGGGCGGCAGCCGAAGAAGGCATTTTGGCGTTTCCCAACACCTCGACGCTGTACTCGACCATCGGCTTCACCTGGTACCGGCTGTGGGCAAGACCCTTTGCGCCCAATCTGGAAGCCATTCCGTCGGAGGAACGCGCTTATTACGAGCAGTTTATATGCACCACGCCGCACAATCCCAACAACGTCGATCTCAGCCGGGACGTGCTGTTCCATCTCACCACGGTCGAGAAGAGCCGTCTCGACGTGGAGCGGATGGACACGAACCTTTGGCAGCCTTTGGACAGAGCTATAGCCATTCTGCATTCAGCAGTCGAACGTGCTGGGGAGGATTCTTACGCCGGATGGGGATTATTCGATCAGGAGCAGCGGCTGCGGGGGCTGCGATGCTGGTTTATGACGCATCGCAACCTGGCAGCTTGGATCGCGGGTGTGTACGGGTACATGGAGGCGGCAACGGACGGCGAGAGGGCGCAGTGGCGGGATTATCTGCGGGATTCGATCCGGCAGGAGATCGCCAATACTCAAGATTTAATGGAGGTTTTAGATTCAGGTGTGCCGTTCTTGGCGCTGACCGACAAAGGCGAAACGCCGCTGATGTATGGGTCGAATCTGCGCGGTCTGCTGCCGCACCGCATCGAGCTTATGGAGCAGCACATCGACGACGAGCCGTTCATCGACCATCACTATATCGAGCGTCAAGCGGGGAAGGCTATAGAATAGTATCTTTTGAAAATAGCCGGTGGGAGGCGTAGGTCGGGCCTCCGAGCCCGACTGTAGGGGGGGTGGACGAAATGGACGGTATGGACGAGATGGACGGAGGCTGTTATCATCCTTTGTTGTACCGCCTCCGGCATGGAGTTTCTTTTGAAAATAGCCGGTGGGAAGGCGTAGGTCGGGCGTCTTCCGAACTTTTTCGCCCTGCTTGCAGAGGGCAAATACAAAGGGGGGTATTTTCATCTTCAGCGGTGGGGCGCCGCTACGACAATTCCATCGAAAATTACGATGATACAAAGAGGATCAATGCAAGTCATCACTCAAATTGTTTCATCCAACTCTGCCAGGTTTCGATTGAATCCGCTTCCCGTGGGGCTTTGACGCCGGAGCGCGGCATGATTTGCGCGAAAGCCTTGAATAACTCCCACTGCCGGTCGGAATCGGTTACGTCCCGCTTGACCGCGTTCCGAAACCGGCTGCCAATCTTAATCCACTCCCCCCAGCCGACGGTGAACCTCCGCAGGTGGTTGCGCAGTCCTGCGGATAGAAACGGCGCTTCACCGCTGGTGCTGACGGCGAGCACCAGCGCTCCGTCACGGTGTTCGGCGGAAAAGATGACCATGCACAATTCCGGGTCATCGACCACATTCACGGGGATGTGAAGCTGGCGGCATTCCTGCGACACCTTTTGATTGACCTCACGCGATGCGGTGGCAGCTATCACCAGGTCGAAGCCGCGGCAGTCGCCGGGCTGATAGACCCGCTTGATGAACGCCATGCGGGCGCTGGACGCCAGTTGTTCGATTTCCGGAAGAATATCCGGCGCCACCACCGAGATGG
>CAZCEM010000191.1:0-5389 GCA_964497555.1 uncultured bacterium | reverse complement strand
AAGAGACAGGTGATACTGCTGACCGGTCGCGCCACGCTGGAGAAGGGCATTGAGGCGGTCAAGCTGGGGGCGGTGGAGTTCCTCGAAAAGCCCGCGAACATCGACCTGTTGATGGAGAAGATACTAAAAGCCCAGAAGCGGCGTTTACAGTTGAGCGAGAGGCGTGCCGAGAAAACTATGTCCGAGATTATGAAGCGCAAGGGCTGGTGAGAGGCGTTGCCATCTGTGTAACCCGACCAGGGCAGGCTCATGGATTAAAAAACCCGGACCGTCAGGGGAGGCCTCCTCATGCGGATTTGTTTTAAAATTTTGCGTTGGCAGAAGGTATGGGAATCGCTGGGAATTTTGCTATATTTAAGGATGGGCGGCGCAAGCCGCAGGGGGATGTGGAGCAGGCGATGACGAGTGAGGTATGATTAAACACCAAGGGCACCAAGGGCACGGAGGATAATATTAATGTGTAATATGGAGAAACTGAAGCTCAGTTCTCCCTTCCACAATTGAGGATAATAAACAGCAATGTTCTGACCGGAGTGAAATCTCCTGTGCTGGAATGGGTTGCGCAACATCTGGATGAGCTGCTTGATGATTGGGCACGGTGCTACAAAGGTTCAGTCATTAAACCGATCAAACCTTAGCGCGGTTGTCTTCAAAGACCTGAATCCGCTGATTATTCGCGGGAATTTCTTCCTTGCTTTCAAGAACGACGACTTCCTCCGCCAAGTCCAAATCGCCGAGCGCGGTCGGTCGCTGCTTTGGCCCGACCGGCTGGAGTTCTGCGCCGACGCGCTGAAGTTGAGCGTAGGACAATGATCCCCGACAATCATACAATTTCAGTGTTTTTATTTTCGCAGTAAAAGTGAACAGAATCCCCAACAATACTAGTCGTATCCATCACGAGGATTTACTTCTGCCTCAGGCGCAGGTTATCCGTGGTAACGACGGTCAAGAGCTTGGCGTCTTTCTCGACATGAACAGTTACCGACAGCTCTTAGAAGAGCTTGAAGACGCCCGAGATCTTGTTTTAATTAAAGAAACCCTGACCGATGAACGCATCCCCTGGGAGCAGGCTAAGGAAGAGCTGAGGCGCAAGGGGAAGTTATGAGCTATACGCTCATCCTGACCCGAACGACGCTTAACGATTTGGACAGCGTTCCATTAGAGATTTCGCAACGCGCGTCATCGAAGATTGATTCGCTGGCTGAGGTACCGCGTCCCAAGGTATCCAAAAAACTCAAAGGAGCTGAAAGCATCTATCGAATAAGGATAGGCGACTGGCGAGTACTGTATGCTGTCGATGACCGAATACGGGAGATCATAATCCATCGTGTGTCTCACCGAAGCGAAGTGTACTCTAAGAAACAACTTGAGTCTTTGAATTAGTGACTTCTGACTTAGACATCTATCGCTCGCAGCTTGCAGATTTCTGTCAACGTCGCCGGATTCGCGAGTTAGCAATCTTCGGTTCAGCAACCAGCGGTGAGCTTCGACCGGACAGCGATATCGACGTCCTGGTGGATTTTCTCCCCCAGGAGCGATACAGCTTGTTGGATTTGGTTGACATGAAAGAAGAGCTGGAGGAGGTTTTTGGCCGTCCGGTGGACCTGCTGACGCGTGGAGCGCTGGACCGTATGCGCAACCGATTTCGGAAAGCCAACATTGAGAATGGCTTAAGGAAGGTTTATGAATCGGGATCATGATGCGCTGGAGGATATTCGGTTAGCTGCAGAACAGGCCGTTTCCTACTGCAATGAAGTTGATTTTCGCCATTTTAGGCTGATGACACTCTACCAGGACGCGACCATCCGTCAGTTAGAGATATTGGGGGAAGCCGTTAAAAGGCTGTCAGACGAATTGAAGAGCGCCCACAGGCAGATATCCTGGCGGAAATATGCTGGGATCCGGAATCTCCTTATCCACGATTACGATAGTGTTGATGTGGATAAAGTCTGGCGTGTCGTAAAACGCGATTTACCTAACCTACTAAGGCAACTGAAGAAAATTCAGCTTACATAAAGTGTCACCACAAAAGGTTGGTTTTGTGGAATTGCCAGCCTCTCGAGAGACTGGTTATTCGTTTTCGAGTTCCCAAGTTAATAATGCAGAGGAAGCCTACTTCCGCAAACCCGACTGGCTGAAAATCCGGCTGCACACCAACAAAGCCCACCGGGACGTGTTGGAGTTGTTGCGCGAGAAGCGTCTGCATACCGTCTGCCGCAGCGCGCATTGCCCCAACGCGGGTGAATGCTGGAGCCGCGGCACCGCGACCTTCATGATCCTGGGCGACATCTGCACCCGCAACTGCTGCTTTTGCGCGGTAGCCACCGGCAGCCCCGCGCCGGTCGATGAGGACGAGCCGCGAAGACTGGTTGAAGCCGCTCAGATTCTGCAATTGAAATGGGTGGTTCTGACCTCGGTGGATCGGGACGACCTGCCCGACGGCGGCGCGGGGCATTTCGTCAACGTCATCCACGCCTTGCGGGAAGCCCTGCCGGACGCCGGCGTCGAAGCCCTAGTACCGGACTTCCTGCGCAAGCCCCACGCCATCGACATCCTCAGCGCTGAACCGCCGGACGTGCTGAACCACAACATCGAGACGGTGCCGCGGCTGTATCCGGCCGCCCGACCGCAGGCGGACTACTGGCATTCACTGTGGGTCATCAGCCGGTTCGCTGAACGAGGCTTGGCGACTAAGTCAGGGCTGATGGTGGGCTTAGGCGAGACCATCGAGGAAGTCCAGGCTACCTTCCGCGACCTGCGCGAGGCCGGCTGCCGAAGTCTGACGGTGGGACAGTATCTGCGCCCCAGCCGCGAGCACCTGCCCGTCGCGCGGTACGTCCATCCCGACGAGTTCGCGGCTTTGGCGGACTACGGCTATTCGCTGGGCTTCGACCACGTGGCTTCAGGACCGCTGGTGCGGAGTTCATATCGGGCGGAGGAGGCGGGGGAATTAGTGATGAGACATCTATCTTCGCAAGCTGAAGTCTGATATAGAGGGGAACTAATCAGATGACGACCACCAGTAATACAAGCATCCTTCCCAGCCTCGCCAACACCTCCCAAGAGGAGCTGCTGCGCCTCATCACCGAACGCATCCGCGAGGCGGTAGATCCGGAAAAGATAATCCTCTTCGGCAGCCGGGGCAGAGGGGACTCACGAGTCAACAGCGACTTTGACCTGCTGGTAATCGCCGAGAGCAATGCGCCACGTCATCGCCGCGCAGCAGGTATTTACCAATCACTCTGGGAAATAATGGAACCCATCGACGTGGTGGTTTATACACCTGCGGAGGTGGAGGAATGGCGCGAGGTAAGACAGGCTTTTGTTACCGCTGCTATCAGGGAAGGCAGGATTATTTATGAAAGATAATTAGGGGTCTGCTGAAAAACTCCCGATTTTTTGCTGTTTGCTGCTGTTTTTTGGGTTGAACTCCTCCTCGCTGTCATTTCCGCGAAAGCGGGAATCCAGAATTAATTTTTAAGCGCTTGATATTTCAAATAGTTAAACTCTCAATCTGGATTCCCGCCTTCGCGGGAATTGTCATGGTGGCTTCCCACCACGGAAGATGAACATACCCCCCTTTTTATTTCCCCCCTGCAGGCAGGGGGGAAAAGTCGGGCGAGACGCCCGACCTACGCGGTAAAGGGGGCTATTTTCTGGGAAATGACAGCAGATGTAAAGTAATTCCGGCCCCCATTAATAACCTCTTTCTTTGCTTTTCGGTAGTCCATGAAACTCGAAATGGTCATGCCCCAGACGGGCGCATCCATCGCCGACGACGCGGTTTTACAACTACCGACTGATCGACGGCGCGATGTCGGGCTGTTTTATGATAAGACTTCAAGAACTGCAGAAAACTTTGAGGACTGACACGATCTCAACAAGTAGAATCTTTACGCCGAAGCGAGATTGGCTCCTCCGGCTTGCGCTGATTGGAATGGTGGCCTTTCTGACGACCGGCAGCCTGCGGGCGCAGATTGTGCCGACAACGCCGACGAGGTCGGTTGCCCCACCCCCTGACAATGCCAAACAGCAGGAATACTACCGCATTACCCGTCAGGCGCGACAAGCCCAGAACAATGGCGATTTAGAGAAAGCCCTCAACCTGTGGGAAGCCGCTGACGCTCTCCAGCCCGGCAGCTATTCCACCTACAACGGCATCCGCCGCTGCTTGCTGGACCTGAACCGCTGCGACGAAGCCCTGGACTTCACCGACCGGATGATGATCCTGGCGCGGTCGGGCAAAGCCCAGCTCGATCCCTTGCGCGTTGCCGCCGATAGGGTGGAGGTGGTGTTCGCGGCTCAGGGAGACTCAGCCGGCAGTGCTGCGCTGGAAAAGACGCTGCGGGATTTCAAGGGAAGTCCGAATGTTTATCAGGACTTGTCCGGCGTGCTCTCCATGCTTCGGAAACCGGACGACGCCATGGCTCTGCTGCTGCGGGGAAGAAAGGAATGCGGCGATCCTTTTCTCTTCGCCAGAGAACTGGCGCAATGGTATGAATCGCGCATGGACATGGCCTCGGCGGTGGATGAATATCTGCTTTATCTCAAGAAAGATCCGGTCAATCTGTCTTATGTTACCGGTTCACTGGCGGATATGAGTTCCGTGCCGCATGTGGACAGTCTGGTGGTGGAACTGCTCAGTTCCAGAATCGACAAAGCACGGGGCGACGACCGCCAGCAGATCCGCAAGCTGCTGGCAACGCTGCACTTTCGCGCTAAGCGCTATGCTGCGGCGCTTGAGCAATACAAGAGCATCGAACGCGACAGCCGCGACCAGGGCCGGGAACTGCTCGAATTTGCCCGCATGACCGCCGACGAAGGCGAACACCGCTTGTCCTGGGAGGCCTATAACGAGATTTTGGCAGCCAATCCGGGCGTCAAGCTGAAGACGCGGGCGCTGGCGGGCATCGGCCAAGCCGCGCAGGTTCTGGGTGAGCTGGACTCAGCTGAGACCGCTTATCAAGCGGCTCTTCAACCCGGCGTCGAGCCGGACATCGCTTATCGGTCCTATTCCCGGCAGGGGCAGATAGCCTTTGAGAATCGACTCAATCCGGCCCGGGCGCGGGAGTTCTTTCAGAAAGCCTCGCAGCTCGCCGCCAGCGGAAACATTCCTGCTGACCCAACCGTCAACATCGACCTGCAAATCGCGTTGACTTACGAATTCGAAGGGAACTTCAAGGAAGCTGAAAATCAACTGAAAATCCTCATCAGACGAACCGCCCGAGGGCGTTCCGGTGCGGCGGATACCCGGTTCGAGTTGGCGAGGCTGTATTTCCGGCAAGGGGAACTCGCCAAAGCCCAGGATGAGTTATCCGCCTTATCGGTCGGCGATCCCTCCTCAGCCGCCGCCAACGACGCCCTGTCGCTAAAAGTCATGATGCAGGAC
>CAZCEM010000190.1:0-5394 GCA_964497555.1 uncultured bacterium | reverse complement strand
CCTAAGCGCTTGCAACATGGACGTTCCCACCCAGTTCCCGCGGGACAATCCCCTCGACGCCCATAACCCCGACACCCACGGCGATCCCTACCGCCTGCAAGCCGCACTCACCGACGGCGGGATTCGTCTCACCTGGCAAGCCGTACACTGGCAGCCGCTGACGGGTTACAGTGTCTATCGACGCGAAGACGCCGGTGCTTTCGCCCGCATCCAGCAGGTCGCCAAGAATATCACCACCTACACCGACCGCGCCATCCGCAACGGGCATCGCTACGAATACTACGTGGTGGTGCGCTCGGCTTCCGGCGAAGGCGAAGCCTCCAACGTCGCCAAAGCCATCATCAATGCTGACCCAATTCTGGTAATTGAGGGCGAGAATGTCACCCAGACACCCACCCGCAATGTTGACCTGACGCTTGTCGCCTTCGGAGCGGAGAGGATGCTGCTTTCAAACCGCTCAAATTTCGTAGGATCCGCCTGGGAACCCTTCGCCGCCGTCAAAACCTGGCAGTTGTCCACCGGCGCGGGAACAAAGAATGTATATGCTCGAATTGTGTTCATTTCAGGAGACACTTCGAACGTCATCAGCGATTCGATTGAGCCTTCGCCGCTGAACGCTTCCGTTACCATCGCCAACGGAGCAGCAGCGACAGCCACCCGCAACGTCTCACTTCGCATCTCCGCCGTTGGCGCGACGCAGATGATTGTCTCCAACTCGCCCATCACCGGCAGTGAGCCTTGGATTGCGTACATGGATTCCTTGCAGTGGCGTGTTGCAAGCGGCACAGGAATGAAGACGGTTCGGGTGAAGGTTCGTAATGACTTCTTGATTGAGGCGGTCGTCAGCGACCAGATAAATCCCGCGCGGCTCAACCTCGCCTTGCAGATACTTCCCAACTCAATGTACCTTAACTTCCGAAATGTCACTCTTTCTATGCCCAACGCCGGTGCCTCCGAGATGAAGGTCTCCGGCAGCCCCGATTCCTCCTCCGTGAACTGGCAAGCCTATCAATCCCAAGTGGATTGGAATCTTTCCGCTGGCGACGGATGGAAGAGGGTCTATGCGTGGTTCAAGAATGAGTTCTATCCCGCTGCCGGACCGGTGGTGGACTCCGTTGGTCTTGACACGCGAGCGACGATCTCTTCCTTCAACTGGACGACTAACGGTGGCGACACCTTGATTAACGGCAACCGGGTGACTTTCACCATGCAGACGTTAAACGACGCCTTTGGAGCCGAAACTGATGGAGTGGCTTCGGTGACTGTTGAAGGATGGCAGCCGATTGCGCTGGTTGGGCAGTTAGGGGGCATATATAGAATTAATTTCGACATCACCGATGAAATGCCCGATGTGGTGAATGCCCCGGTAACGGTCTCGTTCCAAGACCGAGCGGACAACGTCGCCCTTACAACCGGTCGGCGATTGACAAAAATCATGACTGCGGGAGTTGAGCAAGTCTTTCCTTTGGGAACCACAACCATAAGGATGTGCTGGATTCCCGCTGGTTCATTTGACATGGGGGGAGATGATATTAACACTGACAACGAGTGGCCCCGCCATCGGGTGACGTTTGCGCGCGGCTTCTGGATGGGAAAGTTTGAGGTGACGCAGCAGCAATGGCAGACGGTGATGGGGAGCAATCCCGCGTCAGGCTATGGCGTAGGTGATGACTATCCGGTTTACAATGTGTCCTGGAACGACGTCCAAGATTTTGAAGCCCGATTGAACAACTTATTTCGACTGCCAACGGAGTCTGAGTGGGAGTATGCCTGCCGGGCCGGAACGAGGACTCGTTTTTATTGGGGCGATGATACGGACTATAGTCAGATCGTCTTTTACGCCTGGTTCAATGGCAACAGCACAAGAACGCAACGTGTAGGACATAAGAGCGCGAACGATTGGGGGCTTTACGACATGTCCGGAAATGTCTGGGAGTGGTGTGAGGATCGGTGGCACAACGATTACACGAATGCGCCCCGCAATGGCGAGGCATGGATTACGTCGCCCGTAGGCGTCGGTCGGATAGACCGGGGCGGCAGTTGGGCTCACCCAGCATGGAACTGCCGTTCCGCGATTCGTTACAACGCCAATCCGTCGTACTATGACTTTGGTCTGGGCTTTCGTCTTGTGAAGTCGGAATAAGTAACAAGTGCCAATCCGTTTAATCCACTGTGAAAAACAAAAGAAAAGGAAACCAAATGCGCTGCATTTTCGTATTCTTTCTACTCTTGACGCCGGCGGCGCTGTGGGCGCAGTCGGCCGAGATTGAGAGCCTCCTGCACAACAACGCCTACCTGGTCGGGAGGGGCGAAGACCGGGACTTCGAGCGCGCAGACAAGCTGGCGCTGGCAGATCTGTCTAAACTGATCTCCGTCACCATCCAATCGAGTTTCTTAGATATTAAGATTGAAGAAAATATGGAATTTAGCGAATTTGTTGAGTCGGTCATTAAAAGCTACTCCTCCGCCATCTTCGACGGCGCCGAACGCAAAACCGAACAACTAAGAAACGGCAACTATCGCGTCATACGCTACATACTGAAAACCGACAAGAACAAAATCTTCACCCAGCGGGAAGCCAAAATCCGGGAGTACGTCCGCGCCGCCCGCCGCGCCGAGGACGTGAACGACTTCGACATCGCGCTGCGCGATTATTACTGGGCGCTGGTGCTGCTGCAGAGCCACCCCGAACGAAACGGCATCGCCGTTGAGATTGACGGCGAAAACCGGCTGCTGACAGTGCTTCTGCCGGGAAAAATCCAAGACCTGCTGCGCGGTGTAAAACTGACAGCGGAGAATCGAACGACCGGAACCGAGAACTGCATGGTCTATATCGCCGCTGAAAACAGCCGGGGCCGTATCGAAAACCTGAACTTGAAATACTACGACGGCCAAGAGTTCATCCCCGCGTGCATCAAGGACGGCAAGGGCGCGATCTATCTCCCGCTCGATTATCTGAGCAACGTCAGCAGCGTCAACGTGAGCATCGACTACCAGTTCAACGACCAGCTCGGCAGCATTCCTCTGGATGAGGAAGTGAAGATGGTGGCGGAGCAGATTTTCATCCCCTTCGACAACCAGAAGAATATTGACATTGGAAAAGCGCCTCAAAAAGCCCGCCAACCTGAGATTATAAAGGGCGAGAGCGTCGGCGAAGAAGCCTTGATTGAGCTGACGCAAGAGCTGGTTGATGCCATCAAGAGCCGGAATTATGAAAGTGTTAAAGGACTCTTTTCGGACGCGGGCTACCAGCAGTTTATGAAGATTATGAATTACGGCCAGGTCAAGCTGTATGAAGGGGAGCATGAGGTCAAGTTTGTCAAATTCGGCGACCGGACGCTTATCCGGTCGATTCCGCTAGTGATTCAATTGACAGATAAGAGCAAGAAGGTTATTTATGACGCCATCTGTCCGATTGTCGAGAAAGGCATGATCACCTGGGTCAACTTCACCATTGACGACCGCGACGCTGCCGACGCCATCGAACGGGGCGAAGCCACCGGCGACCTGGACGAGCGCTTGCTGTGCCTGACCTTCATGGAATACTACAAGACCGTCTTCTCGCTGAAAGACCTGCAGCGCGTGGCGGATATCTTTCGCGACGACGCAGTTATCTTCGTGGGCTACCCCAAGGGGACGACCCCGGTGTCCCAGGATCTTGGAGAGGCTATCGCAAAGGCGATCGACATGAAGGACTTCGAGCTGGTTCGCCTGAGCAAATCCGAGTATCTCGACCGGCTGGAGAAGAAAGCCTTCAGGAATCCCTTTGTGAACATTCACTTCTCTGAGTTGGAAGTCGCCCGGCGCAGCTCCACCAAGCCCATCTTCGCCATCCAACTGCATCAGGATTACTACTCGACGAACTACGCCGACCAGGGCTGGCTGCTGATCTTCACCGACAACTCCGACACCACCCAGCCCCAGATATTCTTCCGCTGTTGGCAGCCAAAGAAATTCCTCGACATCTCAGACATCAAACTATAGAGTAACACTATGAAAGTATTTCAAACCAATCGCCTCGTATGTCTGCTCCTGGTGGTCATGTTTTCACTGGCTGCGACCCAGCTTTTTGCTGCGGAACTACAGGTTGTGGACTTCGCTGAGGATCCGCTTAACTACAAAGCTTCCACCGTATCTCCGGTCCGAGACAACAACAACGACCTCTGCGCCTTGATCCGGATCGAAAGCGATGTTGCCGGCCGAATTGACATCACCGGGGTAACGGTCTATAAGAGCCAGCCTATATCCGCAGGCATTATTGAGCATTACATTGAGTTCCGCGAGAGGTATATAACGCTCACGACCGGAGGGGGGTATATGCCTTATAGGTATAGATTCCCACGGGAGCTGGAGAAAGGCAAAGTGTACATCTTGCGAATCAAGTCGGTGGGAGATGACGCCAAGCGTATTCAGCAGTCGGCCGAAATAAAGCTGAGGTACACGCCGCAGCCGAACGAGGAGGTCTTAGGCGGCCTTGACGGCGGCGTTCAGTCTCTCGACTTTTCAGCCGGTGAACTGACGCTCAAGCCATCGCCGGGAAGTCATACCATCCGCCTCAACTCGAAGGGTCGGGTTTGGGAGAAGCGGTATGAGTTGACGTCAGGACAGAAAATCGAGGAGAGGATTGAGTTCAGCTCCGCCAAGCTGGAGGACTGGACAGTAGGGCTGCCGGGCGGTCTGCTCATCGAATCGAATCCCGCCGGTGCGACCGTTTTGTTGAATCAGGTAGAGAAGGGTCTGACGCCGCTGACGTTGAACAAAGTCCTGCCGGGGAAGTACACCATTGAGGTGGTGAAGGATCTTTATCTTCCCGACTCAAAGGTGGTCGAGGTGAAGACGCTGGAAATCCCGAACGTTCAATTCGACCTGGTTCCAAATTTCGGTAGGATGAAGGTCACCTCAATTCCTTCGGGAGCGGATGTGTACCTCAAAGACCAGTTACTCGGCAAGACGCCGCTGGACATTCCCCGCTTCAATGCCGGTATTTACCCGCTGAAGTTGACACAGAACCTTTATTACGATGAGACTGACAACTTCGAGATCAAGCCGGGGGGTGAATTTGTCAAAGAATATCGTCTGAAACCGAAATTCGGACAGGTGACGGTGACGTCTGATCCGCCCGGCGCGGAAGTTGCCGTGCTGGGCGTTTCCTGGGGAAGGACGCCTTTCACCAGAGACAAAGTCCCCTCCGGTCAATACCAGTTGCGCTTAACTAAAGAATATTACTTTGAGGAGGAGGAGTCCATTCAAGTAAGCGATGGGCAGACCTCGGTTATGAACTTCCCCTTGCGTTCTAATGTGGGCAGGCTCACCGTAACTTCTGAACCATCCAATGCGGAAGTTACCATCGTGGAGACCGGCAAAAGCCTTGGGAAAACGCCGATTGTAGATCTG
>CAZCEM010000189.1:0-5397 GCA_964497555.1 uncultured bacterium | reverse complement strand
AACGCGCCGCAGGCGCGTCTTTGCGAGCTTGCCGAAGGCAAGCGAAGCAATCTCAAGAACTCTTGAGGATCACCGCGGCGCAGGATGTCCTCACCCTGCGCAGACACTTTTTTGCGATCGAACTAACGCAAACTCAATGAGATTGCTTCATCAGCCTTCGGCTGATTCGCAAAGACGAGTCACCTGACCGATCGGTATTCTCCTTAACTATAACTCCTTTACCCACACGAAACAGCGAGGAACCACTTTTAAACTTTCAAACTTTCAAACTTACTTCATCAAGGCGAACTTCCGCGCCAATGCGCTCCGCTCGGTCTCAAGCTGCACGAAATACACGCCCGACGACCAATCCCCGGCAATAAAGGGCAGCGTATGGCTGCCCGCGCGCAACCGGCCCTGAAACACCTCGCCCGCCAGCCGACCGCGGCTGTCCCAGATTGTGAGGTGCACCCGCTCCTCACGCGGCAGATAGAACGAAATGGTCCCCGCGCTGTTGGTAGGATTGGGATACAAGGCCTGCAAGCGGTAGTCGTCAGGTTTTCCGTCCGGCGTTTCGGCGATCATTGGATCCACCACCAGCGCCACCGGGATGCGAAGCGCTTCGCCGGCGGCGTTGTGCTCGACAATCATCGTGAGTTCATAGCGCCCTTGGTCGAGGTTATTGGCGGAAAGGTTCAGATTGATCTGGCGCTGTCCTCCTGCATCAACGATTCCGGAGTTTGGATCGGCTGCAATCCAGGAATAGTTGGGTCCCGCGTCGATTATCACCAGCCGGTCGTTGTCGGGATTTTGGATTATCGTCATCAAATTCCAGCACCGCGAATCCCAGCTTGCGGTGAGTTCGCAGCCCCCCGCGTGGTCGCCGTCCTGCAACTCAAGCTGGGTGACGAAGCGAATCACCCCGCTCACAGGGTCAAGTTTAGACAGCGCCAGATTATGCTCGCCGTCGGCTGAGAAGATATACAACGAGCAGCCGTCTTCATCGTTGGGGTGCCATGCAAGTCCGTAGGGGCGCAGCCGATGCGCGTAGAGACGCGCGGTTGAACCGTCGGCGCGCAGCCGGTGGATGGGCTCGCCGTCATTGGCGATATAGATGTCGCCCGATTCCGGATCCACAGCCATCGCCCGCGGTGGGATCAACGGGGAAGGCATCGTTTCAACCAACTCGCCTTCAACGTTCATCTTGTAAATCAAGCTCCTGCAGCCGCCGTAGAGGAAAATCCCGTCCCAGGCCAAATCGTTCAAACCCCAGCTTCCGACGCAGGGCTGAGGCAGCCGGTCCACCAATCGACCCTCGCGGTCGAGCCGGTAGAAGAAGTTGTCATCCGCGCCGTTGGCGCTGCCGGAAATCCAGAAACTGCCTCCAAAGAAGGCTACGCCCAAAATCCGGTTGTCGCCGGCGACCTCCGAGATGTTCCAATCAGCCAGAGGATCCCAAAGATCCGCGATGATTCGCGCGGATCCGTTTTTAACGGGAAAGTAAAGTCCATCTCCTTCAGGCGGAGCAAAGCTTATGTTAAAGTTCAGAGGCCCATCGCCGTTATTGTGTATGGTGAAGGGGGACATCCCGTCCATGCCGGCGCGTAAAGTATCGATGACCTCTTGAACATCCAAGGCAATTTGCGGGCGGGTGAGGGTGAAATTGACAACCTGATTCTGGTTCTCAGCGAGCTGCATCTCATTGCTGACGGATTCATTAAATCCAGCGCCTGAGGCGTGAAGCCGGAAAGCCAGACCGGATAAGACCTGTAGGTTTGCGTAGGCGCCTTGGTCGTTGGTTACAGTCCAGCCGCCGGTAGAGGCCCGCACCACAGCGCCGTTGACGGGCAGTCCATCACGAGTGCGCACCTCACCGCTGAGGTTGGCGTAACGGTGGCGGTTGGCGGTGGAGAATCGAATCGCCGTCCCCGTTTGGATGGGACCGATGCCGCGGGCGTTGGAATTCCAGTAGGATAGCTGCAATCCGCCGGTGTCGTCTAAATTGCCGATGCCGATGGTCGCATAGGGTGTGCCGTAGCCGTCCACCCGAGCCTCGCGGGTGACGGTGGCGTATTGGAAGATGATGTCGCCGTCGCCGGTGTAGGTCTGGTGCCAGGCGGGGTCGCGCAGGAAAAGTTCAAAGGTTTCGACCGCGCCGGGGCCGTCAGGTCCCACCCACCGGCGAAGAGAACTCCATTCGACGATATAGAGGTGATTGACTTCATCGTACCAGGCGAAAACGTCGCCGCTGCGCCCCGGCTGGTAAAGGTCATCCCACCAGGGGCAAAGCTGCGCCCGGGGACCCTGCGGCGCGCCGATGGGGAGGTTGCGGAAATCGGTGTATTGAGATTGGTCTCCAAACGCCGCCCAGCCGTTGACGCAGACGGTCAGGCGGTCAAAGACCTCGCCGTAATACTGGAACGGGAAAGGCAGCTCCACTGCCACGCTTTTGTCGTCATCTTCGCCCTGATCCAACAACCCCAATGAACGTCCCCGTCCGCCGAGAGCCGGATTTATCTCCACCCAGCGGTAGGTGGGAAAGATATTGCTTATGTTGTCGTTGTTGTCGATGGCATAGTAACCGTAAGCATCGGGTCCGGTGACCAGCGGCACGTTGACTTGCGCCGGCACGTAAAGTTTAATTGGAACTGTGCCCAGATAGCCTGTGTTGGATGTAAGGCGCAGCTCCAGATCCAAGTAGCTCTCCAAAGGCGCTTCTTCATCCACCGAGACCTCAAGCACGCCGTCTCCGGTGTAAAAACTGTCAATACCTGCGGGCAGCCCCTCGAAAAACTCTACCGCTTCCAGAACCAGACACCAGTCACTGAGGCTGACGAGTTCCGCTTCCGCGGCGTCCACGTCCAGGGATCCAGTATTTCGCAGGGTGACTCGGAAGGTCGCTTCCCGCCCTGGTTGAATAACGGGCGCCTGGTCAAAACCAGCGAACGACCAGCGAGGCGCTCGGCCCAGTACATTGAAATTCAGTGCGAATTGCTCCATGTTCTGACGGATGTTCAACGTCATCGGCACCGCTTCCCGGTCGGGGAAATTGCCCCGCGCTTGAACCATAAATCGACCCTGACCCATCTGGTTGGGATTGATAGGTTGAAATATCTGCGCGTTGCCGTTTATAATTTCGACGGCGTCGCTTTGGGTGGTCAGCGTAAGGTTAATCGGGGAGGGCAGGGCCGCGTTGCCGATGTTGTTGAAGTTCACGAACATATCGAAAATCTCGAACGGCTCGATAATGCTGTTGCCGTTTCCCTGATGAGGATCCATGTTGTCATCCATCACGAAGTACGAATTGAAGGTCAGCAGATGGGGCTGGGCGTTGAACTGAAACTGGCGGGTTGAGGGGCGCACTCGGTCGCCGGTGACGGTGATGAGCGCCTGCCCCGGGTGGACCCGACGCGGGTCATAGAATATGCGTGCTACGCCGTTTTCCCCCGTCCAGGCGGCGGTGACCAGTTCGTTTTCCTTCTCCACGCCCACCCGGACTCCGACAACCGGCTGTCCGTTACGAGTTACCCGTACGTCGAAGGGATCGAAATTTATGGCGACGGCGGCGGGCGCGGCGATGTCCACCGGCTGGGGCACGCCCAGCCACATCACTGTGGCGGGGTCGCCCATCAGATTGGTCCAATAGGCGTGGCTGAGGACCCATTCCCGTCCCTGAACGCCGTAGGTCGCGAAGAGTTCTATCTTGGCGCGGTTGAGCGCCCAGCCCAGCCGCACGACCTTATCCCGCAGCACGCCGCGGTAAAATCCCGCCAGCATGGCGTTGTTGTAGTTCACACGGGTTTGGGCGGTGGCGCAGCCGATGGCGCCGATGGCGCCGCCGTCAGCTCGCAGCAGGGCTTCGGTGTAGCCGGGATTGATGCCCTCAAAGTCGCCGGTGTTGCAGCCAATCAGGACGGCCACGGGCAGGTAGTGATTGCTGAAGTGCAGGGCTTCCAAGGGTGTCAGGTCTTCCATGCCCGTCCAGCCGCGGTAGTTCACAAACGCCGAACCGCGGTCGAACACCCGCTGCATGTAATCCTCGACGCCTTGATTCATGGTGTACCATAGGGTATCAACCTGCGTGAAGCCGAATTCAAGCAGCCGGTCGCGCACCCACCGGCTGACGAGTATGGTTGAAAGCCCGCTGAGACGGTTGCCGGCGCAGACCGCGCCCCGCCTCAGCCAGCCCGGATCGTTGACGTCGGGTTCCTGCTCGTAAGCTATAATCTTGTCGAGCATACGCCTAAGCTCCGAGACGCTGCTATAGGACAGCCTTCCCACAGCTGCTTCCGGCAGGTAGTCGTCGTCGTTCATCATTGCGAAGCCGTAGTCGCTGGTTCCCTGCAGCAGAGTCGGCACGTTGAATTCACCGCCGACGTCGCCCACCAGGCAGATGTATTCCACCGAGCCGAAGGCATCGTTGAGCGCTCGGATGCGGTCTGACAGTTCGCGGCCGTCGAAGTTTTCGTCAATGACCAGCTCATGGACGTCGAAGCCCTGCTGCCGCCGCCAGTCGTACAGCGGCTCCAAGAGTTCACTGACGCGGTTGTCCGGCGGGAGAACATAAACATAGCCGGCGCCTTCGCCGCCTTCGTCGCGGGAAGGACCGGGATTATTAAGCAGCAGGTCGCTCCACATCAGCCGAGCTTCGTGGGAAAGCCCCGACCAGCCGATGTCGCCGGCCGGGATGTTGACTTCTATCATCAATCGTTCCACAAGCGACACGCCGTCCCCGTCAGCGATAAGCGGATTGACCGTAATGGGAACAAGCGTAATCCCTTGATAAGCGGCTGCATTGCCTATTTCAACAAGCTCGGAGGGGATTGGCCGAGTGCAGAGACTGAGGAAGCTGCTGGACGCGGATGACAGGTTGACGGTCTTTCGGTCGATTTCCTTAATGGTGACGGTGCCGTCGAAGGGAATCGCCACCCAGCGGGTTGGCGCGGGGAGTTCGGACTGGCTGCTCCAGAGTGGAACGAATTCCTGAGTGGTCTTGAAGGCTAATTGGTACCGGGTTGAGGACAATCGTGTCGGCTCAAGGATGCAGCTATTCATCGGCAGGGGAGCCTCATTAACAGCCGCGGCGGCTGCAAACCACGGGAGCAGGCCGAAAACCGCGATTAAAAACAGATTTCTTGGAAACATAACCGCCTCATCCAGCTTGGTAACGATTGTTAAACCGCGCGAGCGCAACTGCGACATCAGACGGACGCAGTCTCACCCATCAAGATAATATAGCATAAATAGTCTCTAAATCAAACCTCAATTCGCATCAATTGGGAAAAGACGAGCGTGGAAGCCGTTATTTTTCATTCCTTTGAAAATAGAGTCAGCCATCTAAGAAGATCTGGACGAAATGGACGTTATGGACGGGATGGACGGGGGCTATTTTCCAGGAAATGATGCGTCTTCGACGCA
>CAZCEM010000188.1:0-5436 GCA_964497555.1 uncultured bacterium | reverse complement strand
CCTCGAAAGCGGAAATCGAGATAATGTGGCACAGGATGTCCTCATCCTGCGCCAGGTAAGGTTATTCAGCCGCAGGATGAGGACATCCTGCAGCACAGATAGGCTCGCATTGAGAAGCGAGTTATCAGTTTTTCTCTGGATTAGGATTGAAACTTGGCTCTTTCCTCTTGGTTCTTTGTTCGAGGTTTCCGTGAAATCCGTTGCCATCAACATATTTGAAGACGACCACGTCTTCGATTTCGGACCTTTGATTCCAAGCCGGCCGGTGTGGAATCTCCGTCTCGGCGCGTTTACTTTCTACGAGCGCCTGCTGCGGCAGTTCAGCGCCACCCGCATCAACACCTTCCAGCGCCATGAGATTAAGCCTTTGACGGAGGTCGAGACCCGCGAAAATCTGACCTTGATGCCGGAGAACAACCACACCACCGACCTCTATATCAACGGCCGGATGATGCTGACCGCCAACGACGCTGCACGACTCATGCACGAGACCGACGCGGTGGTCTATCAATACGGCAATGAAATCCTGGCGTTCCGATTGAACCGCGAGGGAAAGGATCGGCAGCTCTGGGACGAAAGAGGTCTGCTGAACGTCCACGGTCTGGACAACATGGAGCGACGGGGATTGGAAGGACGGTTGTTTCATTATCATTATGAGATGGTTCAGCACAACGCAGAAGCGATTTATCGGGACTTCGAGCTGCAATCGGGCAAATATCCCGCCAACGTCCTTAAAGCGCCGAGTGACGCAGCGGTTCGAGAACCTAAGAACATCGAAGCGGTAGGACTGGCAACCATCGGCCCTGGCGCGATTCTCAACGCCGAGAAGCACCGCATCCGGCTGGGCAAGAACGCTGTCATAGGCCCCGGCGTCATCCTCGACGCTGCCGAAGGCCCCGTTTGGATTGACCAGAGCGCCGAGGTCAAAGCCGGCGCGGTGCTCTTGGGGCCGGTGTACGTCGGACCCAACGCCATCATCCGCCCCGGCGCGCGGCTGTATGGCGGTGTTACCTTAGGTCCCCATTGCCGCGTGGGCGGCGAAGTAGCTGACAGTATCATGGTCGGCTACTCCAGCAAGCAGCATTCGGGTTATCTGGGCGCCTCCTATGTCGGCGAATGGGTCAACCTGGGCGCGGATACCAACAACAGCGACCTTAAGAACAACTACAAGCCGGTGGAGGTGATTCTTAACGGCCGTCGGATCGACTCCGGGGATCTCCACGTCGGTGTTCTTATCGCCGATTTCAGCCGCACCGCCATCCAAACCCGCCTCAACAGCGGCACGGTCATCGGCGTCTCCTGCAACATCCTCGGTAACGACTTCCCCGAAAAGTACGTGCCGTCTTTCTCGTGGGTGAGTTCGGAGGGCGCGCAGGAGTATAAGCTGGATAAGGCACTGGAGACCATTGCCGCAGTCATGCCCCGCCGCGGGCGGGAACTGACGCCCGCGCTGCGGGAGGCTTTGACACGGCATTTCAAAGAGACCGCTCCGGAGCGGGCGGCTTTTATTTGATATAAGTGCCCAGTACTCAGTGCTCAGTACGCGAATAACTCGATGAAGCCTACTCTCAGGTGGCTGTCAACCTCTCCCTTGGTGAACCGCCTGTTCCTCGGCGCGATATTCACCATCGCCGCGGGCGCCAAGTTAACCGATCCGGTTCGATTCAGCCGTCAGATTGAAGCCTTTCTCGGCGCGCCGGGCTTAGGACAGTATGATTGGTTGATACCGGCCGCGGGAGCAGTCGCTGGAGCTGTAATTACTATCGAATGGTTATTGGGCGCAGCCATTCTTTCAGGCTGGCAGCTTCATCGAGCCGCGAGCATATCAGTCGCAGTAGTGTCGTTTTTCTTACTGGTCAAGATTATCGGCACTGCGACCGGTTATTTGAAGGAATGCGGCTGCTGGGGCTTATTAGGCGATGTGTCAATTATCGAGAATGCGTTTATTTTAGTGGTGGCGGCGGGCCTGGTTCGCCGCTTGAAGAAACCTTCCGATAGTGCTCAAGGAGCATTGGATAATCCCTCCGAACCATCGGCCCGCGAGAAGGTTGGTTTTGGAGCGGTCTTGATGCTGGGAATCGGTTTGTTCCTCGTCTGCCAATGGTGGATCCCATCCTGGGCGGCATTGCGGGTAGGAAGCCCGCTGCCAAAGAGCCTGCCGTTCGGCGAGATAGATATGCAAGGCCGCTTAGCCTTATGGGTAATGGATCCGAATTGCACCGAGTGCCTCGAGAAAACCGACGCTCTCAACCATCTGAATAACTGCTATCCAGCGCTGGCGATAACCGACGCCACCCAGGGGCGGCTCGACGAATATCGGCGGGACTTGGCGCCTCAGTTTGCCGTTGAACAGGTGTCTTCAAAGTTGTTGAAACAACTGGGATTGCCGAGGGGCAGCGTGGCGCTGTGCAACAATGGAAAACTGGAAAAGCTCGTTCGATTGAACCGGCTTGACCTTGTGTCCGACGCAGACAAGCCAACTAAGTCGAGCCATCCATGAATTACGGCGCGGTCATCGTCGCCGCTGGTCGGGGTGAGCGGTTGGGGCTGGGCGTGCCCAAAGCGCTCGCCGAAATAGAAGGCGTCTCGCTGGTTGCCATGAGCGCCTGGGCGTTGGCGCAAGCTCCGGAATTGAAGACGATAGTAGTAGTCGCGCCGCGGGGATTCGTCGAGGAAACGAAGAACTCCATCGAGCGATGGCGGATTCCCAAAATCGCTGCGTTCGTCCCTGGCGGAGAATTCCGGCAGGATTCAGTTCGGGCGGGTCTGGACGCGCTGCCTGCGGAGATAGACGCGGTATTGATTCACGACGGCGCGCGTTGTCTGGTCAGCGTGGAGCTGGTCGAACGGGTGATGTCCGCCATGCGGATCCACGACGCGGTGCTGCCGGCACTGCCGATAACGGATACCCTTCACACCAACGAGGACGGCTACGCGCAGCCGGCACCGGAGCGTTCGACTTTAGTTCGCGCTCAAACCCCGCAGGGATTCATTCGCCGAGTTCTTGAGGAAGCCCTCCGAATCGGCGGGGACGGTTGGCAGCGCTCGACCGATGAGACAGCCTTAGTGCGGGAGACTGTCAAAGAAGCAGCCTTCCTTGTCGAAGGCGACGAGACCAACGTTAAGATAACCAGTCCAGTGGACCTGCTTATCTATATGGATTTGTTGAAAATGCGTTCGTCTCACATTAAGGAGGACGCCTAGGGTGGAGCATCTGGACATCGGCGATGGTTTCGAGATTATTCCCGACGAGGAGGGCGGATTTAAGACCTTTCGAATAGGCGAGGGGTTCGACGTCCATCAGTTAGTCACCGGGCGGGACCTTATCTTGGGCGGCGTGAAGATCGCCTTCCCCAAAGGATTGGCGGGGCACAGCGACGCGGACGTGCTCGTCCACGCCATCTGCGACGCGCTGTTAGGCGCTGCAGCGCTGGGTGATATCGGCGTTCACTTTCCCGACGACAGCCTGACGTTTAAGAACATCTCGTCGCTGAAGCTGCTGGCGCAGGTGGAGACTCTGCTGGAAGGCGCGGGGTATAGACCGGTGAACGTGGACAGCACCTTGATTATGGAGTTGCCGCGGGTGGCGGATTACGTGTATTCCATGCGGCGGAATATCGCCCTGCCGCTCAAGCTGGACGTGATGGCGGTTTCGGTGAAAGCCACCACCACCGAAGGCTTGGGATTCACCGGCCGTGGCGAGGGCATCGCGGCGCGAGCGGTTGCGCTGATAATGGAAATTTAAAAGTTCTTCCCCAAAAGTGATTTGAACAATCCTTTTAGCTTGGCAACTTATTTAATTTAAAAATTAGAGGAATCGGCATTCCGTTTCCCTCTTTTAACCGTCGAATGGGCGCAGCCACAGGCGGCTGTCTCTGGATTTGAAGCGAAAAAGTCAGCCGGATTGGAGGCAGCGTCCGAGGGAGCGGCTCTGTGCTGCGTAATCAACACAGCTAAGGTGACGCAATTTACATTAAATACGGGAGTATCTGCATGTTGGATTTAATCTCCAAGATCTTGGCTTCTTGTCCTTGCTTCGAGAAAGACGAACAGGGCGAAGTAGATTGGCTTTCCCCTCGCAACATTGTCGCTTTGGCGGGAAGCCTGACGCTGATTATAATCTTGCTCATGGTTATTCGGGCGTTTCGGCGTCGTAAGTGATGCTGGTTGTCTGAGATGCGGGACGGAAGACGTCGGAGCGTCTGCCTCTCCTCTCTATAACCTGCTAAAAAACAGCGTCAAACAGCGTAAAGAACGGGAGTTTTTCAGCAGGTCGTAATTATCGGACAGACTCAGCCAGGCGCCCTTACGTCAACGTGTTGGCGGTTTTTCAGGGAAAAGCGGTTCCTCGAGGAGAAGAGGGAGTGTGTTTTCCTTAAGCTGATGGGACGGGTGCCGAACCGACGCAATTAGGTGACAGATAGGCATGTCCGTGGACATGCCTGTCTGTTGGCGTCAACATAAACCGTAGGAACCACGGACGTCAAGCCTGCTCTTGCAGTCGAAGACGCTATTGTTTCTGTTGCTGCTGTTCCTGCAGGTTTTTTAGCTCTTGTTTTAGGGTTTTGAGTTCCTTTCGGAGTTCCTCCATCTGTTCCTTAAGTTCTTCCCGCTCCTCGAGTTCGACGCCGGCTTTGTCAATCGCTTTTTGGATATATTCTCCTAAATCCATGTCGAGCATCTTGCGTATTATCACCTGCTCAGGCGCTTCGCCCAAGGTCACTTTGAGGTCCATCGGCTTGCCGCCTCGACTGATATGGACAACGACCTCCGCTCCGGGATCGCGCGAACGCAGAGTCTCCATCAGCTCATCCGGTTCGTCTATGACGTCGTCGTCTATTTTCAAGATGATGTCACCGGCTTTCAGGCCGGCTTGAGCGGCGGGAGTTTCTTCCTCGACGGTTTGAATCAGCACACCCTCCTCGACTTTGAAGTACTCCTTCAATTGGTCGCTTAGTTCCGAGGTATAAACACCGAGGAAGCCCCTTTTCTTGCCGACCTTAGGCAGCATGCTGAATTCGATCTTCTTGGATGGACCAGCGCCCAATGTCAGCTTAACGTCGAACTTCTGCCCATCGCGACAACAGGTCACTTGAACCACGTCATCCGGTTTGTAGTTTGATAAAACCTTCCTCAAATTCTTCAAGGAGGTGATTTTCTCGGCGTCTATCTGGATGAGAATATCACCGCCCTTTAAACCGGCTTTTACCGCGGGACCGTCCTCGACGACGTCTTCGATTAAGATCCCATAATCTTCATGCCAGTCAAGGGCTTCCCGAGAGTCATCCTCAATTGCGCTTGGATAGATGCCCATGAAGGCGGTCTTGGCTTTCTCGTCATGGTCGCTGATGATAACCGTTTTCACGGTCTCAACGGCGGCGGCGACCGGCTTAAGCGTCACTGCTGCCGCGAAGAGCAACGAAACTGCCAATAAAA
>CAZCEM010000187.1:0-5457 GCA_964497555.1 uncultured bacterium | reverse complement strand
CGATGTTGATGGATAGATTGGCGACGTCGTTAGGGGGCAGCGCTTGGTCGATGCGGCGGGGGTTGGGGGTGCACTCCGAGTGCAGCAGGGCTATGTTTAGCTGGGTCTCCTGCTCGTTTTGGACAACGACGTTTTCAGCGGTGTAGGGCAGAAAATCGGGCAGCACTACGTCAAAGGTGTAATTCTGCGCCGCCAGGGGATCGATCTGATACCGTCCTTCTTCGTCGGTTACCGCTTCCAGCGTGTAGTTGCCGCGCGCTTTCACCACCGCGTTGGGCAGCGGCTGCTGGTTGGCTGCGTTGGTCACCTGCCCAAACAGCGTGCCCGCGCCGTTGACCACCCGGACCGTAAGCGGAATGTTTAACGTGTGGACATTAGCTGCGTTGGATGACAAATGCAGCGTGGTGGCGTAGTCATTTGGCTGCAATTGTTGGGCGTTAACTGTCGAAACAATGGCTACCCGTTCGCCGGGGGCGGTGCGGCCTTGCAAAGGATTAACCGTCAGCCAGGCGGGACGGTTATTATTCGGGAAGGTGATAGTCCAATCGACAGCGTAACGCGCATCCTGTTCCTCGGAGGTGTTGACCATGTTGATGGTCATCTCGCGGGTCCAGCCCACCGCCATGGGAATGAAGTGCAGCGTCCGGCGGTCGAGGTCGATGGTGCCGCCATAGACGGGGGTTTCCGAGTCGATCCACTGGGGGTCGTCGTCGGCCTGGTTGTTATTAGCACCCAGTACGCCGTTGTTGCGGTCGGTTAGATCGCGGACGGCTTGTCCTTCGCCTTCGTCCATTGGCCAGTAACCATACAGGTTTGCCTCGTTGCCCGACAACATGCAGTTCATGGTGGAGCGGATTTCGTCCACGGTGCGCGAAACCAGCCAGATGCGCACGTCGTCGAGGTCGCCTACGTAATAATTGCTCCAGGCCCCATGATGGCCGAAGTGCAGATTGTAGTTCGAGCCTTCCATGGTGGAGGCGGAATTCACCACGGCTTCCTCCTCGCCGTCCACGCAGATTGACCAGCGGTCGCCATTGCGGACTCCAGCCAGATGATGCCATTGATTGTCGTTAATACGGGTTTGGGAGGTGGCGTCAAAACGGATGCTTCGGTCGTCCATTGAGATAGCGGCACAACCGCCGTTGATGAGCAGAGATGGAAAATCGGATCCGTCATCGGCGTGACGGTTGGTGATCATCACCCGCTGGTCGGCAGCTTGGGTTCGAATCCAGCATTCGATAGTTATGTGCTCCTGGAGCCGGCGAAGTTCAGGCGCCTCGCCGCAATCGACAAGATCATTTTGACCGTCAAAACGCAGGGCGTGATTGTCAGCCAGTGACGAAGTTGTCACTGCCAAGAGCAGGGTCAGGGAAAAGACCAGAAACTTGAAGGAGGACATTTCAGATACCTCAAAAATAGGTTGCCGGGGCGGAGTTGGGGGAAGGAAGGTCAAGGTCTTCAACGCTAATTTACAATATACTCCGAGTTTTCAATTTAAGCAACCCTAATTTTGGTGAAATTATCCCTTTCGCGTCTTTCTTTTTTCAAAGGAATGAAGTATATTATCCTTGCATCTGGCTGCACTCCCGCGCGATTTCGAATCTTCCTTTCCCTTCACCATACTGCAAGGAGCTTCCCATGCGACTGGCAATTCTTTTCTCCGCTCTAATGCTGTTACTGACAGCAGTTGGCGCTTTCGCCCAACCGGTCATTTCGGTTTATCCCGATGAACTGAACTTCAGCCCCACGCCTCTAGAAGAAGACTTGGACGTGTTCTTCACCATCACCAACCGCGGCGATGAAGACCTGGTGATTTCCGAAATGAATATCACCGGCGATTTTTATTGTGCTTTTGACAATGACGTCAGGCTTCAGCCGGGAGTAATTGCTGAGTTTGTGGTAACTTTCACACCCGCCGCAGCCGGAGAGCGCCTTGGCAGGCTCACGATACATTCCAACGATCCCCGCCATCCGGAATTCGCCATGCACTTAAAAGGCTGGGGCGGCGAGTGGCGGACGGAACAGGTTTATGACAACAATAACGCCAGCGGGGCTTATCAAGGCTCAGCCGACGAGTGTGAAGCCGTGTGTTTCTCGCCGGCTCATCCCTGCCGGTTGGAATCCTTCCGCTTCCGGCCTCGCGGCACCGGTCAAATGGAATGCCACGTCTGGGGCGACGACGGCGCGCACGAGCCGGATCTGAACGAAGACCTCATCGAGCCGTTCATCGTCAACGTTCAGAACGACCAGAACTGGATGACCATCGATCTGAGCGATTCCAACGTCATCTTCAATCCGCCGCGCGATTTCCACATTGGCTTCAAGCTGCTGGGCGACAGTCCCAGCCTGTGGCTCGATGGGACCACTCCGATTCAGGAGCGTTCGCACATCTACAGCTTCGCACAGAGCATGAACCAGTGGCAGTGGATGATTTTCAGCGGCAATCATTGTAATTTCATGCTGCGGGCGACGATGCAATACCTGAGCGTCGTGGACCACTTCACCTTCCGGGACGTCAGCCAGCGCGCGGGCATCGGCGGCATCAGCAAAGCCGCCTGGGGCGACTACGATAACGACGGCTGGGAAGACCTGCTGGTCAACGGCTGCCGCTTGTATCGCAACAACCGCAACGGCAGCTTCACCGACGTCTCAGCAACCGCAGGCATCGTCGAAGGCAATCCCGCTCATACCGGCACCTGGGGCGACTTCGACAACGACGGCTGGCTGGACTTCATCTCCCTGTTAGGCGGCATCAGCGACGACCGCCTGTACCGCAACAACGGCGACGGCACCTTCGAGTTCGTCAACGCGCGTTACTACTTCCGCAACGTCGACAATCCCACAGCTGCGGTCGGCTGGGGCGACTGCAACAACGACGGCTATCTCGACGTCCACGTCGCCAACTCGGAGGACTGGAACAACGGCAATCCCATCTATTATCGCGATGTGTTCTACCTGTTCAGCACCGACTTCGAGTCGTTCATCAACCGGACGCCGGAGGACCTCGCCAATCGGTTCTATTACGGGCGGTCGGTAGCCTGGTGCGACTTCAATATGGACGGCTGGATGGACTACTACCTGTCCAACTACCGCCTGCAACCCAACTTCCTGCTGGTCAACCAGGGCGACGGCAGCTTCCGTGACGAAGCCGCCGCGCGGGGCAATTTGCAGGGCTACAACGTGCAAGGCTACTACGGGCACACCATCGGCTCCGCCTGGGCCGACATCGACAACGACCTGGACTTCGACCTGCTGGTGGGCAACTTCGCGCATCCTTGGGGTCTGTGGTATCAGGACAAGATCATGCTCATGCGCAACGACGGGGCTGAATCGGAATACACCTTCACCGACATCTTTGCGTCATCGGGCATCAAATACTGCGAGACGGTTTTCTGCCCAGCCTTCGCGGATTACGACAACGACGGCTGGCAGGACGTGTTCATCTCGTCGGTTTATGACGGGCGGCAGCCGTTCATGTACCACAGCGTCGGCGACGGCGCGTCCTTCGAGAACGTCAACTACGAGACCGGCTTTCACGGGATCTGCTACAACTCCTACGGCGTGAGCTGGTGCGACTACGACCATGACGGCGATCTGGACGCAGCCATCGGCAACGGGGGGCTGTTCGAGAACACCACCTGGCACAGTTACAACTGGGCGCAGTTCGTCCTGCACGGCGCCAGCGAGACGGTCAACAAGTTCGCCTTCGGATCGAAGGCCTTCGTCTATTGCGGCGACCGGCATTACCTGCGGCAGGTGGAGGGCGGTTCGGGCGCGGAGAGCTGCCAGAACGCGGCTACGCTTCATTTCGGGCTGGGTGAGGCGCAGGTCATCGACTCGCTGGTGATCGACTGGATCGGCGGCGGGGAGGAGCGCTATTACGACCTGGCGGTGAACACTCGCTACGAGGTGACCGAGGGAGAAGGCATTCTCAGCGCGCCGGACGAGCTGGAGCACGCGGCGGCGCCGATCGAGTTTGGGCTGGCGGCAGTCTATCCGAATCCGTTTAACAGCGAAGTGCGAATCGACTATGTCCTCTCTGTGGCTGGGCGGGTGCAATTGAAGGTTTATGATTTATCCGGGCGGTTGGTAATGGACTTGATGGACAGGATGGACGCCGCCGGGCGGCACTCGCTGGCGTGGAAGGCGGAAGGGATGCCGACGGGGGTGTACTTCCTGCGCCTCGAAGCGGGGGAACAGGTCGCGACCAAGAAGATCGCCATGGTGAAGTGACGAAGTTCGCCAGATGGAGTCTCAGATTTCTTACCGTCAGGTTGCGTCCCGTTTCACTGAACTTGAAACCTAACGGAAACAGCCCGGAAATGCAGGCATTTTTTAACTTTTATCTCGCCGCCTCTGCCTAGATTTCCCTTCCGCCTCAAGTTTCAAATCCCATGATATTTCTGATTTTTCTTTCACTTCGGCTTTGCGTGCCAGAAGGAAATTGCTTATATTAAAATAGGAGTAATAACAAGTTTAGCCCTGTCGCTCCGTTTCCCCCCCCGCCTTGATTATCCCTGCGCCAGAAAACCATGATTTTTAATAAATGCGAGGCTAATGATGAAACGTTTGAGAGCAAGTTTTTTATCGGCGCTGCTCGGCGCCGTCGTGGCTGTCAGCGCCTCCGCGACCATCCTGAACGTGCCCGATGATCACGAGACCATCGCCGCGGCGGTTGCCAGCGCCGAAGAAGGCGACACGGTGCTCGTCCAACCCGGTGTTTATCCCGAAAGCGTCGATTTCGACGGCAAGAACATAACCCTCGCCAGCCTGTATTTGACGACCGACGACGAGCAGTACCTCGAATCAACGGTCATCGATCCCCAACGTGTCAACCGCAGCGGGGTCCTATTCACCAGCGGCGAGACCGAAGACGCCCTCCTGACCGGCTTCACCATCCAAAACGCCCAGACCGACTTCGGCGGAGGAGTCTATATCCGCCAGTCTTCACCCACTGTCCGTAAGATGCTCTTCCGCTTCAATCATGCCGAGGAAGCCGGCGGCGGATTGTACGTGACCACCAACGCCTCGCCCTTGATTGAGGACTGCGAATTCATCAACAACGACGCCGCCGACGTGGGAGGCGGTCTCGCCTGTTATGGAAACTCCACCCCCACCCTCCGCAATCTCTACTTTACTGACAACACCGCTGCGAGCTACGGCGGAGGACTGTACGCCAATGGCAGCAGCTTGGAGATGTCCAACCTCACAGTCCAATACGGCGAAGCCGGACGCAATGGCGGAGGAATGTATTTCACGCAAGGCAGCCGGGTGCAGGGCGACCACATCATCATCCGTATCAGCAACGCCCAGCGTGGAGGCGGAATGTGCGTCTATAACCAAGCTTCCGTACAATTCACCGCCGTCGAGCTGGACAGCAACACCGCGGCAGCCTCGGGCGGCGGCGTCCTGTGCAGCAACAGCTCCTCGCTGGTGCTGAATGACGCGGTTGTCACC
>CAZCEM010000186.1:0-5481 GCA_964497555.1 uncultured bacterium | reverse complement strand
CCCGACCTACGCGTCGCAGGCGCTATTTTCTGGGAAATGACAGCGAAGAGGTTCGCAATGACAGCGGAGGGGCAGTTTTGAGCAGAGAGTTTAATCTAAAGAAGAGTTTTTCAGCAGACCCTAATTGGTGTTATATCAATTAATTCTGTTTGTGGGCGATACCGGATTTGAACCAGTGACTTCCTGCGTGTAAAGCAGGCGCTCTACACCAACTGAGCTAATCGCCCGAAAATTCGTCCACTTGATTTATTACAGCCGAAGCTGTTATTTGTCAAGTTTCTGAACCCCCATTCCCGCGATGCTGGATGTCCATCCCCACAACTGATAAAAAGCACCAACCCGACGATATAACGCCGGGTTGCACAAGACCAGCCCTTCCCGCTCACCGTCCGCTTCCTGCCGAGTCAATGCACCACCGGGAATAAGAATCCGCGAATCCCATCAGTCTTTGCGCTTGGTTTGCTTCTCATCCTTTCGGGACTGTGGACTACGCAGAAAAATCGAGATTGGGAGGACCACTAGATAACCCAACAGGAGCACGATGGGCGCCACGCTCAACGATATCGGGTTGTCCCATGGTTTTACCGCCAGAAGGATGAATCCCACCGCCAGCAGTACCAATCCCGCCAGAAAGACGACTAAGTTGAGGCGGTCGAGCACCAGCTGCGGTAAAATCGAGCGATTGGTTGTATTTTTGGCTTTCATACTTATATAATATATTAGACCATCTCAAAAAAACAAGAGACGCCGGCGCTTCGCGAAAAATATCCGAATCTCCCGCGATGTAATCGCAGGCAGCCTTAAAAACTCAGGAAACCGCAAGTGTCGCAAGGTTTGGACGTAAACCTCTTTTACATCGGCTTCTTCTCCTATCTGACCGGATTCGCGGCTTACTCCCTCTACGCCGCTTTCCGCAAGGCTCCCTTCGCAGGCTTAGGCTTTCTGGCGATGCTGCTGGGGCTGGCGCTTCACACCGCCGGATTCGTTTTCCGCTGGCGGCTTGCCGGGCACATCCCTTTGACAAACATGTACGAATACCTGTCCGTCATGAGCTGGATGGCTGTGCTGATGCTGCTGATAATCCATCGACGCTATCGGAAGCCTTTCATCGGAGCGTTGCTGTCACCGGTGGTTTTCATGCTGACGGTCGCAACCGCGCTGCTGCCCAAGGACGTCAATCAATCGCTGATGCCGGCGCTGCAAAGCGTCTGGCTGCACATCCATGTCTCGCTGGCGGCGCTCGGCTCCGGCTGCTTTTTAATCGCCTTTGGAATCAGCGCCTTGTACCTGTTGCGGGGATTTAATCCGCGCGAACTGAATCCGTCAACCCGGCGCCGCTCAACTCGCTTGCTGTTTATCACCTTGACGGCATTTCCCCCGGCACTGACAGCCCTATCTGCTGCCGCGGGCAGACTGCCTCCGACGCCGGATTCATATATCGGTTCGCTGACCGAGGGCGTCAACCTCGGCGGATGCTTCACCCTGACAGGAATCGGATTCATCTTGGGGCTGATTGCCGTGAGTTTTCTTTGGCGCTCCCCTAAGTACTCCTGCGCCGACGGCTGGGGAGGCTGGCTGTTTGTGATGATTGTGTTTTTCCTCCTGGCGGCAGGCTTGACCGTCGGCGGGCTGATAAGAAGCGGCCTGGTCGGCATCACCCACAACCTGCACCCCGGACACGGCGAATCGTCCCGCTCCGCCTGGTTGATATTTGAGTTCATAGGACTAACCTATGCTGTCGCTTTAATCCCCGGCTGGCTGGGAATTCCCGCGCTGTTCCGGCTGTTCCGCTCACTGCCGGAAGTCGATTCAAACGCTTTGCGTTCCCTCGACCAACTGAGTTATATGGTCATAACCCTCGGCTATCCGCTTTACACCATCGGCGCTTTGTTCGCGGGAGCAATCTGGGCCGAGAAAGCCTGGGGGGCTTTCTGGAGCTGGGATCCGAAGGAGGTTGGGGCGCTCATCGTGTGGCTGTTTTACTCCGGGTATCTTCACGCCCGGCGTCAGCGAGGATGGATGGGGGCTCCGTCGGCGATTCTGGTCATCGCCGGATTCATCATGGTGGTCATCTCGTTTTTTGGAAACTACTTTTTCGGCGGGCTTCATGCTTATGCTTAAATCTGCCACTGACAACGATAACATACGACTCTGCTTGAAAGGCGGTCGTTCAATTCTCACCGGTCGGGCTCGGAGGCCCGACCTGCGCGATTCTGGTCGGGCTCGGAGGCCCGACCTGCGCGATGGGAGAAACATATCCGGCAAGCTGGACATACCACACGCTGAAAGGATTGTCTTCAACAGAACCTTATCCTGCTTGCTCCTGACGCTGCTAATCCTGCTGATTGGCGCCGCCGCTTCTAAAGCCCAAGGTTTCGGTCAAAACAACGTCCAATACACCTACTTTAAGTGGGAATATCTCACTACCGAGCATTTCGACATCTATTACAACCAAGACGGGCGCAAAATTGCGGATTTCGTAGCCGAGACAGCCGAACAAGCCTTCGCGAACCTCGCACAGCGCCTGGATTACCACCCCGAAGATTTTACGCCTCTCAAGGTCATCACCTACCAGTCCCACAACGATTTTGAGCAGACCAGCCTCGCCGGGGCTTCGCCGGATGAAGCCACCGGCGGCTTCACTGAATTCCTCAAGAACCGCGTGGTGGTACCCTTCGAGGGCGACTACGCCAAGTTCCGACACGTCATCCACCATGAACTGACGCACGCTGTCATGCTGAATCTGATGTTCGGCGAAGGACTGGGCGCCATCATCAGCGGGATGTCCCAGACGCGGGTGCCGACCTGGTTCATGGAAGGCATGGCGGAGTATGAATCGCAGCGAGGGCTGGATCCCGAAACGGAGGCCATCATCCGCGATGCGGTCATCAACGACGTGCTGCCGGAAGTGCATCAACTCGATATAATGGGCTATCTGGGCCAGTATAAGTACGGGCAGTCGGTGGTGTATTGGATAGCTTGGCGGTACGGCGACGAAAAGCTCGGCGAAATCGTACATAATCTGCGGGGTCTCAAGGATTTCGACCGAGCCTTGCGGGCTTCTATCGGCATCGGCGAGAAGGAACTCTCCAAGCGCTGGCGCCATTTCATCAAGGAGCGCTTTTGGCCGCAGGTGGTGTCTTTAGACCTGCCCGCCAACGTCGCCGTTCGCCTGACCGACCACGAAAAAGAACGCTGCTATGTGAACAACAGCCCCATGCTGTCGCCCAACGGCGAATTAATCGCCTTCATTTCCGACCGCTCGGATTACTTCGACGTCTATCTGATGAACTCCCTCGACGGGAAGATAATCAGGAAACTTGTGCGGGGGCAGCGCAGCGGGCAGTTTGAGGAGCTGCACTGGCTGCGGCCCGGCATAGCCTGGTCGCCCGCCGGCGACCGGATAGCCTTCTGCGCGAAATCAGGCGCCCGGGACGCTCTTTTTCTCATCGATGTGAACACCGGCAGTGTGAACCGCTGCCTCACCTTTGACATGGACGGACTGTTCAGCCCCGCCTGGTCGCCGGACGGCAAGCGCATCGCCCTGGTCCGCGTTCTCAATGGACGAAGCGACCTGGCGCTGGTGAACCTCGCCACCGGCGAGTTGCACCCGCTGTCCAACGACCTCTTCGACGAAGCCGACCCCTGCTGGTCCCCTGACGGCGGGAAGCTGCTGTTCTCATCGAACCGCGACAACGAGCCGCTGACCTATGCTGATCCTCCCTTGACGACGCCCTTCGGACGCAGTTATGAGGATTTCGACCTCTACGAACTCGACCTGCACAGCTTGGAACTGCGGCGATTGACCAATGACCCCTTCGACGAACGCACGCCGCTATGGATTGAAAACATGAAATCATTTATGTACGTCTCCAATCGTTCGGGCGCTTATAACCTCTATCTCCAGAGCCTCGAAGACACCACCCGGCGTTGCCTGACCAACCTGGTCTCCGGCTGCTCCCAGCCTTCAATTTCGTCCAAGACCGGCGCGCTGGTTTTCTCCAGTTTCAGCAACAGCGGTTATGACGTCTTTTTAATGAACGATCCTTTCAAGCCGGGCTTCGAGGTTCAGCCGAAGTATCTGCCTCCACCGGAGGACATCCCCGTCTGCGGCGGGGAGCGTCCGTTGAAGACCCAGCCCGGCGACTATTCGCGCTACGTATTCGACCGGCTGCACGCGCAGGAAGCGCAAGCCGCGGCGGCGGATTCGACGCAGGGACCAGATTCCACCGCAATCGCTCAGCGTTCACGCGACGAGGAGGGGCGTTACAAAGCAAAGAAATACTCCGTCTCGCTGACGCCCGACTACATCTTCCTGAACGCCGGCTACAGCCCCTACTATCAGTTGCAGGGCTCCGGGCTGTTGATGTTGTCCGACGTCATCGGCAACCACCGGATGTATGTCAGCCTGGACCTTAACCAAACTATCGACTGGAGCAACTTCTTTCTGGCTTACCAATACACCGCCCGCCGGACCGACCTCACCAGCGCCGTGGCGCATTACGCCTATCTGTTTTATGGCGATAATATCTACTGGCAGGACCAGACCCTCTCAGGCTCTTTGTATCTCGCCTATCCCCTCAGTCGCTTCAACCGCACCGAACTGGGTCTCACCATGTTGGAGGTGAGCCGGAAGGTCTATGATTACAACTCCAAGTATTATCATTACGAGCCGCCCAGCAGCCGCAAGACCACCTTCATTCCCAGCTGGGGCTTCATCCACGACACCTCCATCTGGCACAGCGGCGTCGAACCAGCCAATGGGGAGCGCTGGCGGGTGGACGCCCTGTGGAGTCCTAATTTGGGCAGCGCTGACGCCGCGCGCAACATGCAGTTTCACACCCTGTCGGGAGACTATCGACGCTATGTCAACATCAAGAAGGACTACACCTTCGGTGTCCGATTGAGCGGAGCGGCGTCGCAGGGGCGCAATCAGCAGCGGTTTTATTTGGGCGGTATGATGAACTGGTTCAACTATCGCATCGACGATCCCAGCGGCGGTGTGCGCATCGAGAGCATTGAGGACGTGCATTTCTCGAGCTTTGTGACGCCCTTGAGAGGTGTGGGGTATTACAATCAAGTAGGCACGCGGTATCTGTTGGGCAATTTGGAGTTTCGTTTTCCCTTCATCAAGCATCTGGCGTTCGGTTGGCCGCTGCCGGCGTATTTTTACAATATCCGAGGAGCCCTATTCCTCGACATGGGCTCGGCGTGGGACCGGGACGACGTTCAGAAGGCGCTGGTCTCGAAACATTGGACGACGGGCTATGGCTTCGGCGTAAGGCTTGACCTGGGAATTTTTCCGGTGGAATGGGACGTCGCATGGTCCCCGGATCCGTCGTCGGGCTTGAAGCCCTGCTATTATTTTTCCATCAGTCAAGGATTTTAAAACAAATGAACAGCACTACTGCGTTAAGAACCTTTATTGAGGCTGTCTCAGACCTCCGACGCTGTCATTTCCCAGAAAATAGCCCCTTCAAA
>CAZCEM010000185.1:0-5492 GCA_964497555.1 uncultured bacterium | reverse complement strand
TGGTCGTTCCCACCTTCTGAACCTCCCGGCCCCAACCCGCCCCTGTTATCAGGATCATTGCCGCCACAATCAGAGAAATCTTCCGGTTCATAAGCGTTTTTCTCCTAAGTTCAGGGACGTCTTCAGTCCGCGGTTTGGTATATCAGATAGAGACTGGCGGAGATCATGGTTTGAGTGCCAGTGGCTCCGAAACGAAGATGCAGGGTGTGATTGACGCCCGGCGTCAGGCGGTTGCGCCAGTCTCGCACCGGCAGTAATTCATACTGCGTGTAACGATCCGGATATCGAGTCGGCACCACCAAAAATTCATCCCGTGATGGTTTTTCCGGGTTAAACCAGGTCGGATCAGCTACCCAGAATTCCTCCAGATCGAGTTCGATACGCCGACCTCGCCAACCACCCGTGTCAGCCAGAGCCGCGAAATTATTTTGACCCCAGACAATCTCCTCGTTACCCAGATAAGGCAACGCGGTTGCGTTCAGATAGACGGAGTTGGGATACAGCATATCCGTATCGTCCTCGAGCATCACCGAGTAGTTAAATCGATTGTCCAGCCGGCTATCCAACGAATCGCGCACTATATCGTTGTGATTAATCATCACGTAACGATCCTGCTTTTGTTCTTCCAGTGCGAGCGAATCGGCCAGAGGCAAATCACCTGCCAGCCATCGTTGGTAGATGAGGCTGTTGATGCTGTCGATCTCAGCTAACAAGGATACATTTTCGACATCGAGAGCGTCGTAGCTGTTCAAATCAGCGTCGGGCTTGAAATAGCAGAACAGGATCAATTTCCCGCCGCTGATCTGATCTCGCACCTGAAAATCCACCGTTAAGGAAGAGCCGCCGGAAATCGCTTTATGCAGCAGCATCTGGGTTTCGATGTAGGTCGGAGCTTCAGGCGCAATGGGTTGAGTTCGCGGATCATCGCAGGAGGAGGCCAGAATCAGAAAGGCTGCCAGACCAACGATGAGAACCAGCGCGTGTTTGGTTACATCTTTCATTGTGGCGCTCCTACTTTAACACAACAAACTTATCCAGGGCCATTTTCCCCTGATATTCAACCACGAAATAGTAGATGCCGCTGACTATCTCCTGATCGTACTTGTTCCGCATGTCCCACATACAGGTTTCCGAACCAGTGTCATGATTGAGGGTTACAATGTGATCACCGGCGATGGTGTAAACATCGATCCGACAGCCTTGCGCCGGCAGGTTCGCAAACCAGAGTTTCCGTGGATAATGTTTGTTTCCGTCCGAATCCAATGCGCCGTCCATTTCCTTCAAGTGACTGCCCAGATAAGGGTTGGGATAGGCGAACACATGATCGAGGGTAAACCCGGCCGGCTGGGTATCCGGGTTATAGCCTATGACAGCGGTTTTGTAAGATCGGCCAATCGGAGTAATCAGCACCCCAGCGCCTGGGACGCCCTGATCGAAGGCGCGCACAATGTAGTAGTAGGTCAGACGATGATGCACGTCAAAGTCATCGTACCAGTAACTTGTGTCGCCATCGGTAACCTCCAGGCCGACGATTCCCCGCAGATCAGGCTGGCGCGCAAACAGATCCGTGGTATCAAGGGGCGTACCCAGGTTCAGGTTCTCCCGCTCGAACTCTTCAAAGGGCAGGGTGTTGACCTGATCGAACTGCGCCAGCGTAAACCAGGTGTTGGTGTTGGTGGAGCGTTGGATAACGTAACCCTCGAAGTCCTGCTCACGGGTGATGGGATCCACCGAACTCTCGGCGTTGTTGCGCCAGTGAATCCGGGCGTGATCGGGATAGGCGTCCACCCAGAAGTCGGGTTGATCGGGGGCGGCAGGCCCTTGGAAGTCATTATCGTAAATCGCCTGCGCCCACTCGGCGTTTCGACGAATGTCATCCAGCGTCGATCCGGCGATAAAGGCCACCGTGACCGGTAACTCCCCTCCCGGAGGAAGATTCCAGCCACCCGAGGTAGGTCCGAAGCCCATCAGGAAACGCCAGTCTTTGAGCGCCTGAGTGGAGTCGCTATTGTTAGCTGGATCTCCGGAAATCATGTCGTACTTATCCGCGTTGGTCTCCGGATCGCCGCCGTCTTCACGGTTGAAGTTTTGAAACACGATGTTCAACTGATTCAGCGGCGCCGGCGTGCGCACCACTTTCATTGCAAACAGACCGGGCCCCACTCCGTCCGCATCATTAGGATTATCTCCCTGGACCATCATCAATCTTTCGGGATCGTAGGTGTTCCAGTCATCGGTTGAAGCCGGATCACCTGCTTCACCCTTGGCGGCGATATCCGGATCCGCGAATAGACCCATATAAACTTCTGAGAGCGGTAACGCGCCCACATTGCGCACGATCAGATCAACCAGAATAAATGAACCGGCGTACTCTTCGCCCCAGGCGTAGGTTCGTTGCAGAACAACCACGTTAAGCGGGGTATGACCGTCGCCATCGGGGCTTTGCACCTCGTTGATACTACGGTCGTCATAGACGCAGTAGTATTCTTGAGTGCCGCGAGCCACCCCGTCTTCGTCGATCAGGCCGTCACCGTCATCGTCGGCCGAGCCGGGCACGGCGTCCCCGTCGAAATCCGGATCATCGCTATCAACCAAGCCGTCGAAATCGTTATCGAGATAATCACGGGAGATATCACCCGCGGGATCCTCGTCGATGTGCGGTTCAGGATCATAGTTGCAGTTATGGTCACCATTGTAATCGCCGGAGGAGTCGGTGTCCGGGACGATGTTGACAGCCGCGGGATCATCGCTCCAGATGATGGTCTGACCTGGCCCCATCTGATCCTCATCAATCAGACCATCCCCGTCGTCATCCCGTCCGATCCAGCCGCCTCCGCCGTCCCAGTTGATGGAAGGCATGCCATCGCCGTTTAGATCATCAGTGGCAACGGACCAGTCCCCATCGTCATCGATTCCCTTGGCGCCCATGATATAACTGCGACCCGCGATTTCCTTGTATTGCTTGGAGGTGGCAATGTAGCCGCGCGGAGCCACATCCAGGTCGAGAACCGGCGCGAATTCATTCGTGCCGTTATCCCCGTCGGTACCCGTGCTGACCAGCTTCTGGTTGTTCATAATCGCGCCCACCCAGATGCCGGAACTGAACAGAAAGTCGGTTTCAGCGCCCAGAGGGAACTCAAAGCCGAAGTACCCCGGTGTTTCATCGGGGTTGCCTTGCTCACCCCAGTTGGACATGGTCATTCGAACTCGACCAATGTCGTGAACGAAGAGCGCCCTTATCCCTGCGTCGGTGTGCGCCGTTTCGCCTTTGAACCGCACCGGGCCGGCGTCTTGCGAGCGTCGTGCCTGGGTCAGGTTGACTAAGCCCAGCAGCAACACCAGCGCAAGGGTTATCTTGGTGTATTTATTCATAGATTCTCCTCCCCCGGTTAAAAGTCAAGTCCAAAACCCAACCGGAAGAAGCGGGGATTGTCCCAGGCTTCCGGATTTGGCCCGGCATACGGGTTCTGAACATAATTCGGGGATGAAGAATCATTCACCCAGCCGGACATACCGGTATAGTCGTCAAACGCCTGCGGAGCGCCTACGCGGCCGTAGTTGTCATCGACTTGAATCATGTTCTCGGTATCGAAGACATTTTGCACTTCCAGCCAGATTGAAGCCCGCCAGTTGTGGATGGGGAAGTATTTTATCACGTTCAAATCCATCGCGCTGGTCCAGTCTGTACGCAGCGACATATACTGACCCTCAATGCGGGTGCCGGTGCGATCCGTGGGAGTATAAGGCAGACCGCTGCGGATGTTCCAGATCGCATTAGCCGACCAGTTGTCCGGTATCCAGTCAATGTTGCCGGGATGTTCGTTCTTCCCGAAGTCCAGACCAAAGTTGGCAACAATTGAGTGACGCTGATCCCAACCGGCCGGCAGCGCTTGCGGTGGTTCAACGTAGTTCTCTCGGATAGCTTCGGTGGATACGTTATAGGAGTTTTTAGCATTGGTCCAGGACAAGGTATAGGATATCTTGCCGGAATAGTGGCTGCCGTACTCCTTGGATATGTTGAACTCCATTCCCCGCGAAAATGCGTAGTCCTGGTTATCGAAGATAGCGTAGTTGCTGCCGATGAGCGGCTGTCCGAAATTCTCAGGAAACCAGTCTTTTCCGGGACGGGTGTTGATCCAGTTTTTGACGTCTTTCAGGAAACCGGTAACGTCGATCAGGTAATCATCGTAGGGATTCCAGGAGACGCCGACTTCAAAGGAAACGGTTTTCTCTGGATCCAAATCCGGATTGCCTACCCGGGGCGTCCCACCGGTCTGAATCTGGTTCACGGATTCGAACATATCATCCCACGCCGGACGCTGGTAGAAATGCCCATAGTGCGCGTGAAGATAGGCCTTGGACGTGATGGCATACGACGCGCCAAACCGCGGCGAGACGAACATTTTGACGCGGTCCGGCACCTTGAAGGGCACATAACTTGGCGACCACTCAGCCGAAGAAGTGTCGAAGGCGTTTACCTGACGCACCTGTTCACCAGGCATGTAGAAGTCGAGTCGCATACCCAGTGAGAAGATTATGTCTTTGAACTCCATTTTATCCTGGAAATACATCGCGCCATCGGCGGGATAAACCGTGTAGATGTCGGTATAGACGCCTACGCCGTTGTTGTCGATGGTCGGGTACGGGATTTCCTTTTTACTGATCTCGTAGTAGTTGAAGTCCAGTCCGCCGCGCAACTGATGATTCTTGTGAATCTGGTGGGTCAACTGGAACTTCAAGCCGTCAACATAAGACTTTTCTTCCGCCCAGTAGGGCACCGGCTGTCCAATATTGTCTTCAGCTCCGTCACCGCCAATGATATAGCCTTTGTAGCTGGGCAGGCTGTTGCCGGGGTTGCCGGAATCCCACAGACCGTCGCCATCATTATCGACGAAGGGCTCGCCAACATCGTAACGACCATTGTACTTACCGTTCGCATCAGGCATATCGGTGTAAGTTTCCGCGGGTTCGCCGTACTGGTCTGCGTCTTTGTCGAAAGCTCTCATCTGCCTTGAAGCCTGATAACGCGACAGCTTTATGCTGTAGTAGGCGTTTTTACTGAGGGTGTGATCCCAGGTTAGCAAGTACTGCTCGTCGCGGATGATGCGATGGGGGATATGTTCAGGCGCGTTGTACTCATAGAATTGCAGGTCTTCGTCGATGCGCCCATCCTGATCGTCATCAATACCGTTCAAGGCTTCCTCATCGACTCGGCCATCCCGGTCGTCATCCTGACCAAAGACATAGGTGTAATCGGTGTTCTCGTTGCCGGTCCAGGCTCGAAAAGCGCCGTCTATGAAGTCCTGGTCATAGTCGTAGGGGAAATGCAGACTCTGCCGCATCAAGTAGCTGTTGTACCACTTGAAGTTGTTGCGGTAGGCAGCCTTGATTTTTATTTTGGGAGTGAGATTGTAGGATAGCTGGTAGCTGCTGTTCAGGAACGTCATCTCCCTTCGTTCATCGAGTCCCAAGCCACCGGACATGTCATGGCG
>CAZCEM010000184.1:0-5555 GCA_964497555.1 uncultured bacterium | reverse complement strand
GCAGGAAATGACCAAGCTGCCGGTGCTGGAACACTGTATTGACCTATGCCATCGCGTGGACGTAAATATCCAGGGTGTAATTATGAATCACACGAGTTTCCGCTACGGATACGGATATTATTACGTCTATCAGCGGTATAATCCCTATGGGTATTACTACCGCGGCTACCAGTACTACTACTCGACCGACGAGACCGGAAAACGCATCAAGAAGAAGCGTCACAGAACCTCCCGCCGCGATACTGAAACCGCCCCCGCTGAAACCTCCCCGCCGGACACCCACCAGGAGGCTTAACCGGGCGCCCACGGAGACTATTCTCTTGCACCATCATCGTGTGCCTATAACCCGCCCGCTCCGGCTGGCAATCCTTTTCATCTTCGCCACCCTCCCGCTGGGGACGGGTGGCGTTGATGCTCAAGAGGTTGGCAAGGAACAGTTCGTCATCGCCCGCGTTAAATACGAAGGGGGCGGCGACTGGTATTCCAACCCGACTTCGCTCCCCAACCTGCTGCGTTTCATCCGCCAACAGACCGGCATTCCCACCGCCGAAGAGGAAGCGGTGGTGGAACTGACCAGCCCGCGGCTTTTCAGCTATCCCTACTTGTACATGAACGGACACGGTAACATCCGCTTCACCGACCGGGAGGTCACCCACTTGCGAAAATACCTTGCTGCCGGGGGCTTCCTCCATGCCGACGACAACTACGGCATGGATCAATCCTTCCGCCGCGAGATGAAGCGAGTATTGCCTGAAGCAGCCTTCGTTGAGCTGCCCTTCAACCATCCGATTTACAGCAGCCAGTTTGCCTTTCCCAATGGACCGCCTAAAATCCACGAGCACGACGGCAAACCAGCCCAAGGCCTGGGGCTGTTCCTAGACGGGCAGCTGGTGGTGTATTACACTTACCAATGCGACCTCGGCGACGGCTGGGAAGATCCCGACGTCCACAACGACCCGCCTGCGAAACATCTTGCCGCGCTGAAGATGGGCACGAATCTGGTGGTGTGGCGTCTGCGAGGCGGGCAATGACGACTTCCAATCCCCACTTGAACTCCTTCCGGCAGTCGTTGGAAGGACTGCGCCAAACCCAGCGTCGGCTGGAACTTTTCCGTCGGCTCATCCTGCTGGTGGGAATAGCGCTGGTGGCTATATCTACGGCGGTCATCGCCGACGTGGTGTTTCACTTCCCGACGTCTCTGCGGTTGGGGACATTGACAGCCTTCGGTCTGGTGGCGTTGACCGCGCTGACGGTGCAGGTCATCGCCTTCGCGCGCGATCCGCGGGTGCATCCAGGACTGAAGACCGAGGAATGGTGGGCGTTGAAGTTAGGCTCGGCTTCGACGGATCCAGCCCGCGACCGCATCCTGAACGCCTTCCAGATCAACCGCACCTCACCACGAGAGCGTGACAACTACTCCCCGGACCTGGCTCACGAAGCCCTGCTGCGGGCTGTTGCCGGTTTGTCTCCCGAATCGGTCGAAGGAGCGATTGAGCGTCAAAGCCTGACCAATGGTCTGAAATTCCTGCTGATGTCAGCCCTTGCGGCGGCAATCCTGCTGGCTCCAGCCCCGAGGCGCTCCTTGACGGCTTTGGATAGGTTGCTGCATCCCTTCCGTGTCGTTGCCGAAGCCGCCCCATTCAGCTTCATCGTAGATCCATCCGGTGGTTGGGCTTACCGCAACGAACCTACCCAGTTCCACATCAGCATCATCGGCCAGGCGCCTTTACGCTGCTGGTTCGATTACCAATGCTCCGGCGGCGAAACCCAATCCGAGGAACTGCGTCCCGTCCACAACACTGCCATCGCTTCCTTCAAAGGTTTCACCGAGTCCATCACTTACCGCGTGCGCTCCGGCGATGTTGTCACCCCGGAATACCGCCTGAACGTGGTCAGCCGTCCCCAAATCGTCGAACTGCAAACCCGTCTGACGCCCCCGGCTTACAGCGGAATGCCGACGGTCGAAAACACCGCCAATATAGGTGACGTTGAAGCCCTGCCCGGCTCGTCGCTGGAACTGAAAATCAAAGCCTCCAAGCCCCTCTCCCGCGCGGTTATGGTCTTCCTGCCCGAAGGCGCCGACAGCAGCCGGAGCGATACCCTCCAGTGCGAAGTATCCGGCAAATCAGCCGCCGTGAAAAGGAAGCTGTTCACCACCGGCCGGTATCACCTTCGCCTGACCGACGAGGACGGCCATCCCGACCGCGACCCCGTCACCTACCGCATCGCCCTGCTGACCGACGAGTATCCCCAAGTGCGCATCGTCTTCCCCCCCAGTGACGTGCAACTGGGCGGCGAGACCGCATTGCCCCTGCAAATCGAAAGCGACGACGACTTCGGCGTCAGCCACGTCAGCCTCGGCTGGCGGCGTATGGAAGAGGACACTGTCGCTCATTTCCAGCCCTTGCCGCTAAAGGCGGGCGTCGCGCCCACCGTGTCGCTGGATTACCTGTGGGACTTGAGCCGCCTGACCCTGGCGCCCGGCGACGTGGTTGAATACTGGGCGGTGGCTTGGGACAACGACAACGTCAACGGCCCCAAATCCGCCGAGAGCGAGCGTCGTTTGTTGCGCCTGCCCACCATCGACGAGATCGTGGCGGATCTGGAAGGCACCGAAAAGGAGGGCTTCGAGCAAGTCAAAGAAGCCTGCGAGAACGCGCAAGACTTGAAGGAGAAGATCGACCGCATCCTCGACGAGATCAAACGCAATCCGGAGATGGACTGGGAAAAGCAACAGCAGATGAAGGACGCTCTGGATCAGCAGAACGCCGTGCAGGATCAGATGAAGCAATTGGCTCAGACGCTGGAGCAGTTGTCGCAGAAGCTTGACAAGTATGACATGGCTTCGCAGGAGGTCCTGGAAAAATACCGGCAGCTTCAGCAGCTTATCGCCGAGGTCGCATCGCCGGAACTGAAAGCTGCCATGGAAAAGCTGCGTCAAGCGATACAGAACCAGGATCCGGAGGAAATCCGCAAGGCCATGGAGGAGTTCCAGCTTAACCAGGAGTCGTTCCTCGAGAGCATCGACCGCAGCATGAACATCCTTAAGCAGCTTCAGCTCGAGCGGCGCCTGGACGCGCTGGTAAAGCAGGCCGAGGAATTGCTGCACGCACAGGAAGACGTGGTGGATCGTGCTAAGACCGACGCACCCCAGGACTTAGCTGCCTCTGAGCAATCCATCGCCAAGCAGACCGGAGCCTTCCCGCAGCAAATCAAGGAGACCGCTGACCTCGCCCGCGAAAACGGCGAGGAGTCAACTGCCGCCCTGTTGGACAGCCTCGTGCAAGCCTTGACCGAACAGCAGCTTTCCGCCCAGATGCAGCAAACCGCCTCACAGTTCGCCCAGGGCAACCGTCAATCCGGCGAACAGCGCAGCCAGCAGCACGCCCGCGACCTGGCACAAACCCTGAACCAATTGACCGCCATGGCGAAGGACTTGAAGGAGCGCAAGAAAGCCGATGTCGCACGTAAAATCCGCCAGAGCGTCGAAGACCTGCTGTACGTGTCTGAAGAGCAAGAGAGCCTCATCGACGAGGGGCGGTCGTTGGGGACGTATTCGCCTCGTTACAGCCAACTGGCTGGGCGGCAAGGCGACCTGCAGTCAGCCCTGAAAAACATCACCAACAGCGTCTTTAATATCAGCAAGGAGACCTTCTTTATTACGCCCGACCTGGGCGCGTCGCTGGGTAAGGCTTCCGAGCAGATGGCCAGCGCCGCTGAACGGTTTTCCAGCCGCAGTCCCATGATGGTGGGCAATTACCAGCAGCGGGCTTTAGGCGAAATCAACAGCTCGGCACGACAGTTGATTGACATCTTAGGGCAGCTTGAGAATTCGTCGTCCTCCACCGGCTACGAAGAGATGATGCAAAGGCTGTCCGAAATGCCGCAGCAGCAACAGGGCTTAAACCAGCAGTCCCTGCCCCTGCCGGGACCGGGAGGTCAGCAGCAGATGCCCGGTGGAGATCAGATGTCGCGGCTGGCGGCGCAGCAGCGGGCTTTGCAGGAGCAGATGAAGCAGGCAGCCGAGGACGCCGAGGGGATGCAGGACATCCTCGGCGATCTGGAGAGTATTGCCCAGAACATGGGCGACGTAGCCAAGGACTTCGAGGATCAGAACGTTACCGAACGCACCCGGCGGTTGCAGCGGCAGATCGTCAGCCGGCTGTTAGACGCGACCCGTTCGGCCCGGCAGGAGGAATACAGCAAGAAGCGCGAGAGCAAGACCGGCGAAGACAGGGCTCGACGCTCACCGGAGCAACTGAACCGGAACGCCGAGCTGGAACAGCTTCGCCGCGACCTGAAACGAGCGTTGCAGGAAGGCTACACCCGCGACTACCGGCGGCTGATTCGGGCTTATTTTCAGGCGCTGGAGGAAGGGCAGAAGGGGGAAAAGAAGTGAAGAATGAGGAATGCAGAATAAAGAATAGAGCCCAAACAAAGGTGGTGTCCCAGTATGGTTGTTAGTCAGCAAAAGAGGCTGACCATGGCAGCATTTAAGCTTTCCGTCACGTCGCTCTGACGAAAGCCGGAGCCCAGAATAAGAGTTACGTATTTGAAAAAACAAGTACTTATCTGGATACTGGCTTTCGTCGGTATGACGTACTTCGGACATATTCGGCATTCTTTGACAAGCTGCTCACCGGATTAACAATTATATGGAGACACTACCCAAACAAACGGATAAGTGGATAATGAGCGCTATTCCTTTGGACGCTATAATCTGTGGGGACTGCCGGGAGGTTTTGGCTGAACTGCCTGCAGATTCGGTTGATCTGGTGATTACTTCGCCGCCCTACGCCGATCAGCGGGTGAAAACCTATGGAGGCATTCATCCCGACCGGTATGTGGACTGGTTTAAGCCGATAGCTGTCGAACTGAAGCGAACCCTTAAGCCCACCGGCTCCTTCGTGCTCAACATCAAGGAGCGGGTGGTGGACGGCGAGCGGCATACCTATGTCCTTGAACTAATCCTCATGATGCGACGGATGGGCTGGCGGTGGGTGGAGGAATACTGCTGGCACAAGAAAAACTGCCACCCTGGCAAATGGCCCAATCGGTTCCGCGACGCCTGGGAAAGATGTTTGCAGTTCACCAAATCACCAAACTTCAAGATGAACCAGGAAGAGGTCATGGTTCCGGTGGGAGAATGGTCCAAAGGAAGGTTAAAGAACCTGTCGGAAACCGATCTCGTCCGTGACGAATCGGATACCGGCAGCGGTTTCGGGAAAAATGTATCGAACTGGGTGGGGAGGGATCTGGTTTATCCGACCAACGTGCTGCATCTGGCGACGGTATGCAATAACCGTAACCACTCGGCCGCTTTTCCGGAGGAGCTGCCCGCCTGGTTTATTCGGCTGTTCACCGATCCAGGCGACGTGGTGCTGGATCCCTTCGCGGGAGTGGGCACTACCGCGCTGGCAGCCAAACGGCTGGACCGGAGGTATATTGGGATTGAGATAAAGGAGGAGTACTGTAAGATTGATGAAGAGGAATTAAAGAAGATTGTCAAACAAGGGGAGTTATCCTCCGTAAGCAAAATTTCAGTCAACTCATAT
>CAZCEM010000183.1:0-5561 GCA_964497555.1 uncultured bacterium | reverse complement strand
AAAGCTGAGGTGCTCGCCCTGAAACAGGAAACCGCCGAGCTATTGCAGTCATACGCCGTCTCCCGCCGCCGCCGAGCAAAACTCTCCCACGACGAGCGGTCCCTGTTCACTGCCAGCCTCTCGCGACAGGTCTCCGCCCTTATGGAGCAGTTCCGAAAGAGCCGCGCTGATATGTCCGATGACGTGAAAGCTGATTTGCTTGTCTTTTTGACTAAACTGAAGGAGAGTGTAAGGACGCCAAAAAGTCCCACCGCCAAGATACAGCCGTCCCGCAAAGATGATAGGTCGGACGCTGAGCAAGCGCGGGTGAAAGCCAGGGTCGTCCCGCCGAAGAAGCCGGACCTCTCCGCCGAACGAAAACAAACCCCGCCGGTTGAACCCCCCGCCCCGGAACCGATACCTCATCCGTCTGTCGAAGAGTCCTGGCCGGATGACTTGACCGTCATCCGTGGAATTGGTCAGTCAATGAATGCCCGCCTGAAGGACGCCGGCATCACCACCTTCGCCCAGTTGGCGAAGAAACAACCGCAAGAATTGCTCGACATAATCGGCGTCAAGTCCGCAAAATTTGTCAACGTGAATGAGTGGATCGCCCAAGCGGCCGATTGGCTCAAGAAATAATATAGCGTTGCTGGTTGCGGGTTGCTGGTTGATGGTAGTGTGTTGAGGTCCTTATCGAGTGAACGTTGCCAGCAGTTTTACCCAAGCGTCCGCAGGGGTAACAGTAGTCATTCTACGGGAACAAAATATGTCGCAAAGCGCCTTAAAAACTTATTTGGCTGCTATGACGAGGGTCGGAAACGACGGTGACAGCGTTCAGCCGGAACCGAGCGAGCGGTTTGTATGCTCGCAATATGTTCAAGATTTGACCGACCGGGTCCTCGCTTACGTTCAGGTTGGCTATCCCGTTCACTTTGCGGGACCGTCGGGAACCGGCAAGACAACGCTGGCGTTCCATGTCGCCGCTAAAATTGGCCGTCCGGTTATACTCATCCACGGTGATGACGAGTTCCGGAGCTCCGACCTGGTTGGCGCGGATGTCGGCTATAAAAAATTCCGAGTCATAGATAACTACATCCACTCCGTGCATCGCACCGAGGAGCACATGAACGCGCTTTGGGCTGACAACCGGCTCACCACCGCGTGTGAGAACGGCTATACCCTCATCTATGACGAGTTCACCCGGTCGCGCCCGGAAGCGAACAACGTGCTTCTGTCGGTTCTCGAAGAGAAGATTCTGAACATGCCCCGGCTCGGCCGGTCCGGTGAAGGCTATCTGAACGTCCACCCGGATTTCCGCGCCATCTTCACCTCCAACCCCGAAGAGTATGCGGGAACCCATAAAACCCAAGACGCGCTGATGGACCGGTTGATCACCATCAGCTTGGGGCATTTCGACCGCGAGACGGAGGTGCAGATCACAATGGCAAAGTCGGGCATCGAGCGGGAGGATGCTGAAACCATAGTGGCTATCGTGAGAGAGCTGCGAACCATCGGCGTGAACAACCATCAACCGACGATCCGAGCCGCCATCGCTGTCGCGCGGATTCTCAACTCCCGCAACGGTCATGCCCATTCGACCGATCCTCTGTTCCGCCATATCTGTTATGACGTTCTCAATATCAACACCTTGAAGGTCACCCGAGGCGGCGAATCGGTGATGCCTCGCAAGGTGGACGAGGTCATCGAGAAAGTCTGCGGCGGCGGGAAACTGAACCACAACGATAAAGCAAAGGAGTAGGAACGTGGCTATTCCTAAAAGAATTCTTAGGGGCGTCGAAAACATCCGCACCCACTCGGGCAGCGCCGACCCGGCCTACCGTCCCTACAAGGCTTATTTGCGGATCGCCTGCCTGGAAATGGAACGAGTGCGGCGAGGAAAAGAGAGAGAGGCTTCGATGTTTCGCGTTGACGCCATTGACGCCCGCGCCCAAGAGATAGACTCCGAAAAAGAACGGCTGCTGAGAGAGATCGGTGAGTGTGCCGATAGCGCTCCTTCGCCGGAGGCTCGCAAGCTGACGGGCCCGTCTGTCAAGAACCACGACTCCGATCCGCCGCGTCAGCCGGAGCCGGGGACGTTCAAGATTAAATACTAAGCGGCGCCGTCGTTAGCGGAGAACGCTCAATGTCACCGTTAAAATGCTCAAACGATGTCCTCACCAGCCGGCATATCAGAGGATTTCGCTCCTGCCGGTCGGCCATCTCGGTCTGGATGAGGCCGCTCGACAGCGGCCGCGTCGCTGTCGAATGGCTCCGTCTGGCTTTCAGGAGAGAGCGTAAGAATCGTGCCGCAGCGTCGCGGAATAAAATGGGAAGGTTCTATAAATGAAAATAAACTGCCTCATCTGCGGGCATAGAGTCGAACTCGACGATGCTTACACTGACTATCAGGGTCTGATCAAGTGTTTTGTCTGCGGCTCTCTCTTGGAGATTAAGACCAGAGAGGGAAAGGTCGAGTCGGTCAGCGCGCCGAAGAAAGCTTCAGCCGCCGCGCCGCGAAAGGATATTCCATGAAAGCCATGGCAGAAGAACCGGGAGCATACGACGGCCGCTATATCTACGCCGTCGTTGCTGATACCCGTGAGCGGGTGTACGGCAATTTCGGAATAAACGGCGAGCCGGTCTATACCATCACAAACGGGGCGGTGTCGGTCGCGGTCAGCAACGTTCCCAATAAAAAACTGCGTCCAGAGCGGCGTAATCTGGCCGCCCATCATGAAGCATTGAAACGGATAATGGCTGAATGTACCCCGCTGCCGATGAGATTCGGTATCATCGCTGACAGCGCTGATGCCGTGATGGAGATACTCACGAAAAATCAGGACGTCCTGCTGGGCCAACTACGACTGATGGATGATAAGGTGGAATTCGGTCTGAGTGTGAACTGGGACGTCCCCAATATCTTCGATTACTTCGTCAGGACGCACCCCGAACTGCGAGTACTACGGGACGACATCTTTCGAGGCGCCCGCGAACCGTCGCTCGACGACAGAATCGAACTGGGCCGGCTGTTCGAACGAGCCATCAACCAAGACCGTGAAACGATGACAGCCGAGGTGGAGGAGGCGCTGAATGATTGCTGCCACCAGATTAAAAGGAACCTCTGTCGCAGCGAGAGGGAAGTGATGCGCTTAGCTTGTCTGGTCGGCCGACAAGAGCAGGCGAGATTTGAGGCGGGGGTGTTTGTCGCTGCACAACTGTTCGACAATAACTTCTCGTTTGACTACAATGGACCTTGGCCCCCCCACAATTTTGTTGAGGTCGCGCTGGATGTCTGAGCATTCGCGGTGGTGTCATGTTTATCATTGACGACCTCCTGCTCGCCCCGATGAAAGGCGTTATCTGGATCTGCCACGAGCTTTACAGCGCCGCCGAGAAGGAGCTGGAGGCGGAGGAGGAGTCTATTACTACCCGGTTGCGGGAGTTGTACATGATGCTGGAAACCGGCGCCGTTGACGAGGTCGAATTTGAGGTGCAGGAAAAGGTGTTGCTCGACCGTTTGGAACTGCTCGAGCAGCGTCACTCCCGTGATGATTCCGAACCGGAAGGGACGCAGTATTAAGGGGGGCCGATAATACTTGACAGCTGCTGTCATTTCCCAGAAAACTGCCCCTTCAAAGCGCGTAGGTCGGGCCTCCGAGCCCGACCGCCAATCTGCCGCAGCCTAGCCCGACCACCAGTGTGCCGCAGGGCGTCCACAACCTACGGCTGAGGCGATTTTCATCCTTCGTGGTGGGGAAGCCACCATGACAATTCCCGCGAAAGTGGGAATCCAAAATGTAACTAAGGGATGCCAGCTTTCGCTGGCATGATGCGCCCGTGTCGTTAAGCAGTATGTTCAGAATTAAATGCACCCCTTAATATTGCACAAAGCATTTCATGACGCAGGAAAGTTATTCTCATAGAAATATGTGCGATAAAATCCCCTAGCCCACATGGAACAGCAATATCCCACATTCAAAGCACCGCCAGACCTGTGACTGAACCAACCTTCTTACGCGACCGCCAACTGAAACTGCTGTTGTTCGGCGGCAAGGGGGGAGTGGGAAAGACCACCTGCGCCTCCGCCGCGGCCGTTCACCTAGCGCAAAGCCATCCGGAGTTGGTTTATCGGATAGTATCCACCGACCCGGCGCATTCTCTCAACGACAGCATCGCCGGTTCGCCCCTCCCCGCTAATCTGGAAGCGGTAGAACTTAATGCCGAGGACAGCGCCGCCCGATTTCTTTGCGACCACAGCGGCAAGCTGCGCGAAATCGCCGCGCGGGGGACCTTTCTGGATGACGAGGACATCAGCCGCTTAATGGACCTGTCGCTCCCCGGTCTGGACGAGATTATGGCGTTTCTCGAGATAGCCGGTTGGGTGGAGGCGGACAAGTTCGACTGCATCATCGTGGACACCGCTCCGACGGGGCACACCCTCCGCCTGCTGGCGATGCCCGGCGTAATACGCAACTGGCTGAAGGCGTCGGATGCGTTTCTGGCGAAACACCGGTATATGAAAGCGCTCTTCAACCGCCGATACCAATCGGACGAGCTGGACGATTTTCTGGCGGGGCTGGCGGAATCCGTCAACCGGCTCGAAGCCCTGCTCCGCGATCCGGCGCGGTGCCGCTTTATCCCAGTGATGTTAGCCGAAGAACTCAGCCTGAGTGAAACCGAGACGCTCCTCGTTAAACTTGAACAGCTCCATATCGTGGCAGCGGATATCGTGGTTAACAAATTGCTGCTGCACAACGACTGCCCTCATTGTCGGGACATCCGTCGGAGCCAGATTCGAACATTAAGTAAGGCGGCGGAAAAGCTGCCGCGTTACACCCTCTGGGCATCCCCCTTGTCTGCTGGCGAGATTCAGGGGATCGAAAGCCTCGCATCTTTCTGGGGCCTCGTTTCGGAGCTGGACCGTAGCTTTTTCGCCGCTGACAATCGTAAACCGTCTCCCTCTGCTTCAACATATCCAGTTGTGAACGCGGAGAATGCACCGGCAGCAAAGAAACTGCTGATATTCGCTGGCAAAGGCGGGGTGGGCAAGACCACGCTGGCATGCGCGACCGCCGTTCGACTTGCCACGGAATCGACCGTTCGGAAAGTATTCCTCTTCTCTACCGATCCGGCACACTCGCTCTCAGACTGCTTTGAAATGCCAATCGGACCCCAGCCGGTCCAACTGACGCCGAGTCTGACTGCGATAGAACTTAACGCGCAGGACGAGTTTGAAATCCTGAAACGGGAATTCAACGACGAAATCGAGCAGTTCATTGAAGGTATTTCCCCGCACTTTGACCTGACCTTTGACCGTCAAGCGATGGAAAAGCTCATCGATTTGGCTCCCGCCGGTCTGGACGAGGTGATGGCATTGACGCGGGTGATGGGGTATTTATTTCAAGGGGAGTATGACCAGTTCGTTCTGGATTCGGCGCCGACGGGCCATCTGCTGCGTTTGCTGGAGATGCCAGCGATCGTTGACCAGTGGCTCAAGACCTTCTTCGGATTGTTCCTGAAATATCGGAATGTGTTTCGCCTACCCAAGTTATCGGAGCGGATGGTGCAAATGTCAAAGG
>CAZCEM010000182.1:0-5600 GCA_964497555.1 uncultured bacterium | reverse complement strand
GCTGGAATGATGCGCTTTGGAAAGGGGCGGGATTCCAGCTTTCGCTGGAATGATGACTTGACAAGCGCCCCTTTTACGCCTGGTGATATGTCAAAAAGAAAATGCACTGAGTAATACTTGCGATATTATGAGGTCGATCCGCTGCCCGCGCCGGTGTGTCTGACGCCCAACGCGCCGTCGTTCGCGCTGGAAGCGGCTTACCCCAACCCCTTCAACAGCGCGACCACCATCGCCTGCATCCTCCCTCGCGCGGGAGTTTATTCGCTGAGGGTGGTGGATTTGAGTGGGCGGGAAGTGACGCGGTTGTTGGAAGGATGGCGAGCTGCGGGGCGTTATCAAGCGGTGTGGAACGTCGCAGGAGCCGCGTCGGGGGCATATCAGGTCATCCTCCAAAGCCCACAGGGGATGGAATCGGCACCGGTGCGGCTGGTGAAGTAGGGTTCTCTCTCATTACAGAGGGCGCCGGAGGGCGCGGAGGCTCTGCGCGCTCGGTGGTTGATCTCTCCAGAAAGGTCCTATGGACGAGTGCGAGATTCTAATCGTCGCAGGAGAACCTTCCGGCGACCTGCACGCCGCCCCGGTGGTGGCTGCGCTGCGCCGCCGCCATCCCGGCTGGCGCTTCTTCGGCAGCGGCGGCGGCATGATGCGCCGTGAAGGCGTCGAGTTGTTCGCTAATATAGAAGACCTCGCCGTCATGGGCTTCAGCAGCGTCCCTCGCGCGCTGCCGCGGCTGGCCCGCTTGAAACGAGCCTTCCTCCATCGAGTCGAACAAAGCCGCGTATCGCTTGCCGTTCTGGTCGATTATCCCGGATTCAACCTGAATCTGGCCGCGGACCTGAAAAGACTACGGCACCCGCCCGCCACCTTGGAGTATATCGCGCCGCAGATCTGGGCTTGGCGTCGAGGGCGTCTCAAAAAGATAAGACGATACATCGACTGTCTGGCGGTGGTGTTTCCCTTCGAGGAGAAGCTGTTCCGCGATGAGGGCGTAAATGCCGTCTTCGTCGGGCATCCGTTGCTGGATGAGTTGCAGCCCTATCTGCATGAGCAGGCTGCGCTGCCTCGCCGCGGGGGCTTGCTGGCGCTGCTACCCGGCAGCCGCCGAGCCGAGCTGGCGCGCCATCTCCCGATTATGCTCCAGACCGTCCGATTGCTGAAAGTTGAAATCCCTGACCTTGCCGCGGGCGTCGGCAAGGCGCCTAATCTGTCAGTGGAAGCCTATCACGAACATGGCTGTCTGCCGGAGATGGTGGAATTGTGGGAGGACAGCCGGCAGTTGATGAAGACAGCGGCCGCGGGGCTGGTGTGTTCGGGGACTGCCACGTTGGAAGCAGCGTTGCTGGGCTTGCCGCAGGCAGTGGTGTACGCGACCTCACCGCTTAACTATCACGTCATCAAACGGCTGATAACGTTGAAGCAGGTAGGCTTGGTGAACATCGCGGCAGGGGAAGGAATTGTTCCGGAGTTGCTGCAGGAGAAGTTCACGTCTGAACGGGCGGCAGCAGCGGTGTGTGAATGGCTGACCGGCGGCGAAGCGGCGAGTTCGGCGATTTTGCGGGGATATGAGCGGATTCGGCGAAGTCTGGGCGAAGCCGGCGCGGCTGAAAGGGTGTCGTCTATCGCTGAGAGCCTTGTGGGTGATTTAAATCGGTAGTTTTTCGGATTTCCAATTGAGACGTCTGGTTCAGAGTACATGCTTTAGCGCGCGCAAGCTGAAGCTTGAACTCTAAGTGTGACTCTTCAAACGCAGAATCCTATAGCGCACAGCAGGGTGTCTTCACCTGTCGGTTTAAACGCCCTATCAGCGCGGTAGGCGGACGTCCTGTGTTATGCTGCTGGAGTAGGCTCTGGCTCTCATCGGGCCTGCGAACTATTGCCGGATTTAAAAACCATCGACACGCTGATTCTCAAGGTTACTTCACCGCCAATCACCCGCTTCTGCAGAAGAGGATCCTCGGTAAGGCTATCATTTTAACAACGCAGAGGAGGAACCCATCGACAGCTTTTCAACGGGAGTGGATTGACTCGCCAACTTCCTTCCTTCCGAGCTGATGATGATCTCCATGTTGGCGACGCTGGCGGTCTTGGAACTGGGACGGGCGCTTAAAATCCGGTTTGGAATCGGTTCACGGCTAAACCTTTGGGGTACTAGACCTCTCAGGCTGGATGTAATCACGCCTACCTTCATTTCTGCCTCCGTATATTTTAAACAACGAGAACGTCGAATGTACTTCCCCGCGAGTTCGGACTTTGAGCCTTATTATCCTCCGCGTTCGCGGGAAACGCCTCGGAAGCCTCATAACAATCCATTTTCACGTATAGCTGACCTGCCGGCTGTATCAACCGACCGTCGTTTTTATACCTGACCAGCGGCTGTATCCAAGTCCTTTCGGATTTATCGTCCGGAAAATTCTCGACTTTGGACTCCCCTGACCGCAGCAGCAGCGCTGTACGCTTCGGCAATCCTAAATTGTCATAGACGAAGGTACCCGGTTCGAAGCGCTTGATATTTTTCAACATATCATTGAATTCTTGCTGCGCTTGGGCGAGAAAACGGCTGAAGATGTTTTCCGGCGGATGGGAGACTCCCGAATAGAGGATATTCAGCGTCGGCAGGAAGGCGCCGCCTTCCACGCCCGCTAAACTCTCCTTCTGCCAATTGTAGGCGTTCAGCAGATTTTTGATGAAACTGCTGCCGTCAACCATTAAGGAAACTGACATCAGCGCTTTAACTTTTGTTAAACCCGGTTTGTAAGTCTTATGTATTAAGGACTTAGAATAAATATACAACAACGGTGGGGCAGACGCAAGTATTTTTTTCATCAGATAATATTTTATGGATTTTTCCTCAAGTTCAACGGATTTTGGTCGATAAAGGGCTTTTAAAGGGATATGGCATTTTTCCCCTCCTGCTTGCGGGGGAAAAAGTCGGGCGAGACGCCCGACCTGCGCGGCAGAGGAGAAACATGTCCAGCAAGCTGGGCATACTACACATCCCAAACAGTTTGATTATCTTAAAAGGACTTAAAATCATGTCCCACAATCCTCTACACGACGCCGAAGGTCAGTTGGCTATAGGACAGCCGGCGCCGGATTTCAAGCTTCCCAACGTTGACGGCGCCGTCGTGTCGCTGGATGATTATCGAGGCAAGGTGAAGGCTCTGTGCGTGGTGTTCTGGTGCAACCACTGCCCTTATGTCATCCTGAGCGAAGACCGGCTGATCGGCATCGCCAAAGAATACAAGGGCAAAGGCGTAGCGGTGGTGGCAATCTCCGCCAACGACGTGGTCAACTACCCGCAGGACAGCCCCGCGCGGATGAAGGAGCGCGCCGCACAGAAGGGCTATCCCTTCCCCTATCTATACGACGCGGACCAGACCGTCGCCCGCGCTTTCGGCGCCAAGACCACACCGCATGTGTTCTTATTCGACGGCGAACTGAAGCTGCGTTACCGCGGATCTATAGATGACAACATCAACGAGCCGGGCGCGGTTAAAGTCCATTACCTGAGTCAAGCCCTCGATGCGATACTGGCGGGGAAACCGGAGCGCATAAAGCCCGCCAAAACCCCGCCGGTGGGGTGCTCGGTGAAGTGGAAGAGCTGAAGAGGAAAGAGCTAAGAGCCCAGAGCGAAGAGACAAGAATAAAGAAAACAGCTAAGGAAGGAAGGAAGGAGAGATTGAAAGGGGATTCTCAAGGTTGGAAGAACTGGAAGTGTGGAAAAGAGGTTGCAGGTTGGCAATCCGAGTTTATAACGTGACGCGTGAAGGATTGTTAGCTAAGGATTATGGATTATGGGATCAAATCCGCAGAGCCGCAGTATCGATACCCTCCAATCTGGCCGAGGGCTACGAGAGGGAATCCGATATAGAGTTCAGAAGATTTGTTTTCATAGCCAAAGGCTCTTGCAGTGAACTGCGCACCCAGATTTACATCGCAGAAGCACTAAACTACCTCGAAGCAAATGACGATGAGTCTTTGGCGGACGAGTGCAAAGAAAAATCCTCCATGCTTTCCGGTTTAGCAACCAACCTTCGAAGTCATATCAATAAAGATAGGATGAACAAACATAACTCCAATCCAAGACATACAACCTAGCCCTTCTATTGTATTCTTGGCTCTTGGCTCTTGGCTCTTAACCATCAGGGATTTTATATATGAAGCACCTGGCTCTAATCCTGCTGACGCTTATGCCGCTTGCGGCGCAAGCTGATAAGCTGCTGATTCCCATGGATCTGACTCAGCGGGACCACCTCAAGGCTTACGGCGTCGCCTACTGGACCATCAAGCAGGGCGGCAAGGCCGAGTGGCTGCTGAACTACCGGCATGGCTCGTTCCTGTGCGACGACTACGACCAGCTCGAACGGCTGTGCCGTCTGCGAGGCGTCAGCTTCGAGAAGGCCAGCGGCGCCGAGACCGCGAAAATCTACGCCACCATAGAGGAATCCAATATGGAGGCGGTGCCGCTGGAGAAGGCGCCCAAGATTGCCGTCTATGCGCCTTCGTGGTATCAGCCTTGGGACGACGCGGTGCTGCTGGCGCTGACTTACGCTGAAATCCCCTACGACCAGATTTACGACGACGAGGTGCTGCGGGGGAAGCTCAGCGACTACGACTGGCTGCACATGCACCACGAGGACTTCACCGGACAGATGGGCAAGTTCTATCGCTCGTACAAGAACGCTGACTGGTACCGCGAGCATGTGGCGCAGGATGAAGCCCGCACGAAGCAGTGGGGCTACCCGTCGGTCAGCGAGATGAAGAAGGCGGTGGCGCGGGAGATTAAGCGTTACGTCGAGAACGGGGGTTTTCTGTTCTCGATGTGCTCCGGCACCGACAGCTTCGACATCGCGCTGGCGGCGGAGGAGGTCGATATCGTCGATACACCCTTCGACGGCGATCCGCCCGAGCCTGACGCCCAGCAGCGGCTGGACTACTCCAAATGTGTGGCGTTCACCAACTTCAAGCTGGTATTCAGTCCCGACGAATATGAATTTTCCGACATCGACATGACGCAGGAATCGGGACGGGGAGCGCGGAGCGAGGCCGGCGACTGGTTCACGCTGTTCGAGTTCTCAGCGAAGTACGACCCGGTGCCGACCATGCTGACGCAGTGCCACACCTCCATCGTCAAGGGCTTCATGGGGCAGACCACGTCATTTCGGCGGTCGCTGCTGAAGCCCTCTGACATTATATTAGGTGAATACGAGGGGCGCAACGAGGTCAAATACATCCACGGCAACTGCGGCAAGGGCTTCTGGACGTTCTTCGGCGGGCACGACCCGGAGGACTACCAGCACATGGTGGGTGATCCGCCGACCAATCTGGAGCTGCACCGGAACTCGCCCGGCTACCGGTTGATACTGGACAACGTACTGTTCCCGGCGGCGAAGAAGAAGAAGCTGAAGACGTGATGTAGAATGTAGAATGCAAAATGCAGAATGAAGAATACAGAATGTGCCTAAGTCGCATCATGCCAGCGAAAGCTGGCATCCACGCCCCGTGTAGGACAAGCGTCCCGCTTGTCAGGCGACTGACCGCGTAGGACAAGCGTCCCGCTTGTTGTAGGTTTCCCTGTCGTAGGTCGGGTCTCCGAGCCC
>CAZCEM010000181.1:0-5623 GCA_964497555.1 uncultured bacterium | reverse complement strand
AAAGTGAAGGTAACTTAAATTATTAGGGTCTGCAGAAAAACTCCCGATTTTTTGCGGTTTGCTTCGGTTTTTTGGTTTGAACTTCTCCTCGCTGTCATTCCCGCTTTCGCGGGAATTGTCATGGTGGCTTCCCCACCACGGAACATGAAAATACCCCCCCTTTGTATTTTCCCCCTGCAAGCAGGGGGTAAAAGTCGGGCGGGACGCCCGACCTACGCGGTCAATGGGGCTACTTTCTGGGAAATGGCAGCGTAGAGGTTCGGAATGACAGCGAGGAGAAGTTCAAACTAAAAAACCGAAACAAACCGCAAAAAATCGGAGGTTTTTCAGCAGACCTCAATTAAGAACTAAAGCATCCGCTCGCTTCTCACAACGATAAACAAAAGCGGGTGTTTTCTGTTGGATAAGAACAGCTCATCAAACCAGGTCGAACCATGCGCAACTTGATCATCCTTTTCCTGGTGGCATTCCTTTTCACGGTCGCCAACAGCGCTGTTTTGCTCATTCCCGAGGATTTTGAGATTATTCAAGATGCCATCGAGGAATCTGAAGACGGTGACACCTTGTTAGTCGAGGAAGGCAGCTACAATGAATCCATCGACTTTAACGGGCGGGACATTGTGATTGCCAGCATGTATCTTCTTGACGGTGAAGAAGACCACATCACCAACACCTTCATAGACGCGGACGGCTTAAACCAGCGGTGCGTAACCATCGAAAGCGGTGAGACCGAAGACGCCCAGTTGATCGGATTCACAATTATAAACGGCTTCGCCGATTACGGGGGGGGGATCTACTGCCGAAATACCCGTGCCCAACTTTCACACCTGCGGGTGTATGATAACCACGCTCAGCGTCACGGGGGAGGGATGTACTGCACAACCGATGGCGATCCGACGCTTTATGATGTTGCTTTCATCAGCAATTCCGCCTCCCATCCTGAGGAAGACAACGGTTACGGGGGAGCGATATCCACGCGCGGATCCAGCCCAATCTTGAGTTATTGCCTCATCGTGAACAACGAAGCCGAGCGTTACGGCGGCGGGATTTACAGCACCAATGAAGGTTCGCCGCTGCTGGACCATGTTACCATCTCCGGAAACGCGGCGGGAGTGGGTCGTGGCGGCATCCACTTTCGTGAAAACGCCCTGCCAAGCCTCATCAATTCCATTCATTGGGGCAATACTCCCGCCGACCTTTCCGCCGGTCTGAACATAACCTACAGCGACGTTCAAGGAGAATACGAGGGCGAAGGCAACATCAACCAAGATCCGCTGTTTATTGACCCTGAAAACGGGGATTACGGTCTTCAGGAAGGCAGCCCCTGCATCGACACCGGCGACCCAGACACCCCTGAGGATCCTGACGGCACCCGCGCCGATATGGGCGCTGTCTTCTTCCATCAATTTCCGCGAGTGGAGATTCACCCCGACGAACTCGATTTCAGAACGCTGAACATCGGCGAAACCCGAGACCTCAATGTGACGGTCCGCAACAACAGCGCCGTGGATCTGAGGATTATCGAGGTGTTGATTATCCCTGATGACGCGCCGTTCTCGGTCGTGGAAGGCGGCGCCGGGATCTTAGGGCAGGACGAAGAGATGACTATTGTCATCCGATTCGCGCCCGATGGCGAGGGTGCGCTGGACGGCATCCTGAGAATACTCAGCAACGACCATGACACGCCTCAGGTTGATTTGCATTTGATGGGAGTGGGCTTGCCGCCGGTTCCGAACATCAGCGTCGCGCCGGGATTTATCATCTTTGGTGAAGCGCCGCTGCGCGAGGAGCAATCGGTGGTTTTAACGATAAGCAGCATCGGCGACCTGGCGTTAATTGTCAACAGCGTAGAGTTGACCGGTGGTGGGAGCGAACAGTTCCGGACCGATTTTCAAGATGTCCTGCGCATCGAACCGGGTGACCACGTTGAACTCAGCGTCGGTTTTTACCCAATCGTGACTGGCGACTTTGCGGTTACGTTGAACGTGAACAGCAACGACCCCAACGAAGGAGTTCTGCCGATTCGCATAACCGGCAGCGGCGTGCTGCCTGAATTCCATTTTGACGCCGTGTCAAGGACAGGCGTTAATCATTCTTTGATGATACTCGACGCGACCCTCGATGATGAAGACCTGGTCTATGGTTCACAGATAGCAGTCTTCGCTCCCAGCGGACTTTGCTGCGGCACCGATTATTGGCTGGGGGAACAGATAGGTCTGGCAGCGTGGGGAGATAATGAGATCACCGAGGAAGTTGACGGACTGCTCGACGATCAGGAGATGAGTTTTCAGATTTGGGATTTGACCGACCATGCGGCTTATCCGGCGGAGGCACGTTACGTGCGGGGCAGCGGCATCTATCATGCCAACGGTATCTCAGTGCTGACGTTGCCCGCGACGCGGGAAGAGCTGCCGCAGCAGGAGCGGTTCATGCTGCATCTCCAATACAACTGGAATCTGATTTCCTCACCGATAATCCTGGGGGATGACAATGTCGTCCATTTATGGTGGGGATTGGGGCAGGAAGGATCGCTGGCGATTTTAAAGGACTATGCAGGGCGGTTCTATAATCCTGAATTCGACTTCTGCAACATTCCCCGGTGGGATTTTCATCAGGGCTATCAAGCCAAGATGAACGATTTGGCGGAGCTGGAGTTTACGGGTCAAATGGCGGCTGCCGATACGCCCATCCCAATGGTTTCCGGCTGGAATATCGTCGCTTATCTCCCGGCAGACGACATCGACGCCATCACCGGTTTTGCGAACATCGTTGATATAATGACCATCGCCAAGGACGGCATGGGCCGATTTTACATGCCGGAATTCGGCTTTTCAAATATGGTTGACCTGACCCGCGGCCAGGGCTATCAGGTTAACGTTCGGCAGCAGGCGCAGTTGGTTTGGAATCTGGGACAAAACCTCAACGCGGCCTATGCGGCTGTTGTTTCAAGTCCGGTTCACTTCCCGATTCTTAAGCCCACCGGCGGCAATATGAGCCTGCTGATTTTGGGCGCGGACCTGTCGCTGCCCGCCAATTCGGAGCTGGCGGCATTCACGCCGGAGGGTTTGTGCGTTGGCTCGACCGCCTTGACCGGCGAGGGACCTTGGGGAATGGCGGTCTGGGCTGATGATGCGACCACGCCGGAACTTGACGGCTCCAATCCCCAAACTCCCTTGCAGTTCAAGATTTGGTCGTGGGGTCAAGAGTTTGCCCTGAAGCCAACGTGGCAGGCGGGCAATAACTCTTTTGAAATCGATCAGTTCCGAGCGATATCCATTTCCTCGAAAGGCTTTCTCCCCCACGAATTCACCCTGTCCGGCTTGTATCCCAATCCTTTCAACAGTCAGGTGACATTGAGTTTCTTTATGCCTGACGCCGGTTCCCTCGAGCTTACCATCCACAACATGTTGGGCCGGGAAATCAAACATCTCCGCTATACCGGTCTGACAGCGGGTCTGCACGAGATAACCTGGGATGCAGAGGGAATCCCCAGCGGGGTATATATCTTCCGCTTGGAATCCGGCGCGGTCACCCGCCTGGTCAAGGCTGCATTGCTGCGATGAGCGTCAAGCAGCCTTGTATATCAGGCACGGTTATTGTATATTAGGTGCAATACCGCGCTATCACTTTCGGAGTGGTGACGAGCCACTCCGTTCCGTAGTTTAACATCCGCCCTCAACGGGAGAGACTGCCGCATATGTTAAATGCACGCATTTTAGCTGCTCTGTGCATGTTGTCATGCTTCATCAGCAGCGTTTACGCCCAGCCTCAACGAGACGCATACGACACATTTCAGACAGACTACCGTTGGTTGGAGATCCGGGATATTGGTCAACCACTGCAAAATTTGCGCGACAACGACTTTCAAGGTCCTTTTGCCATTGGCTATTCCTTCCCGTTTTACGGACAAAACTACGAACATTTCTGGGTAAGCTCCAACGGCTTCATCGGATTCGGTCCCCCCACCCAGTACGGCCGCGCCGACGGCGCTCAACTCCCCAACGAAAACACTCCCAATAATATAATAGCCCTGTTCTGGTCGGATTTGGATCCTTCCGCCAACTGGGCCCAGGGCGCAGTGTACGTCGGAATGCGCGATGACAAGCGCGTGATACAATACGACGCCGTTGGCGAGCATAATGAAGAAGGCCTCGCCCGCAGCCATACCATCACAATGGAAGTTATCCTCGATCGCGACGGCGACATAGTCCTCCAATATCGGGATATCGGCGAGGAGTTCGACCTGGGGCAGGGAGTGGTCGGTGTTGAGAATGCGGACGGTTCTGAAGGCGCTACGATTTACTTCCACGGAGACGGCGTGGAAGTCGCCCCTGAAACCGCCTACCTTCTGTCAGAACACGGACCCGGCAGCTTCTTGATATGGGACGCCGCCGCCGTCACGCCCTCCGGCGATGCCCAGGAGGCAGCCTTGCGGGCGCTGGGGCACTCGGTGGCCCACTTCCGCCTGGCAAACAACCAGCAGCTTCCCGACCTGAACACGCTGCTGCAGTATGAAGCCCTGTTCGTCAATCTCGGCAACTACGGCGTTGACGGCCGGGGCCGACATGCCCTCACGGCGGCGGAAGGACAGCGGCTGGCGGATTATTTACAGGCTGGCAATGGCGTTTATATGGAAGGGGGGGATGCTTGGAACCAGGATCCGGCGACAGCGGCTCATCCGTTCTTCCACATTCGAGGCGCGGCGGACGGTCGCAGCCTTGAGCCGCCGGTGGTCGGGCTTGACGGCTCCTTTGCGGAGGGTTTTTCCTTCCAGAACTACCAAGCTGACAATAACGAGCTGGTCGATCAGTTGGAAGCGTTGAACGGCGCGCTGCCGGTGTTCGAGTTCACGGCGGCGGGTCGGCAGTACGTCGGGATGGTTTCCTTTCTGGGCGAGGAATACCGGACCGTCGGCTGCTCCTTTGAGTTCGGAGGCCTTCAGGACGGCGGCAACGGCACCAAGGAAGACTTGATGGCGGCGATGGTGGACTTTTTCCGCCAGCCGTTCCCGGAGTTCGCGTCTCCGCTGAACCTCCGCGCCACTGTCGGAGATAGAGAGGTCACCCTTAACTGGAATCACCCTCGCCGAGCGCAGCGGTTAATCCCTCGGGAGGTCCTTGACCTCGAGCATCAAATCAACCGCCTTTCGCATCCCCGCGACGGGAGGAAGCCCTCGTATCTGGAACAGGAGCGAATACTTCAACTCCGAGCGCAATTAACGGAGCTGTATGAAAGCTTGCCGGATGAGCCGCAGCGGGATGAGTTTCTGGGTTTCAATATCTACGTGGACGGTGAGGAGTACGATTTTACCAATTCGCGAACCTACACCGTTTTTGACCTTGAGAATAATCAAAGCTACGATTTCGCGGTAACGGCGGTATATGTCAATCCGGACGGCGAATCGGATCCAGCGGGGCCGGTGCGCGCCATACCTACGGGAATGGTGCGTCCCGGCTGGCAGGAGGGCTTTGAGGATTTCAATGGTGCGTTGAATCCCACGCCGCCCGAAGGCGGCTGGGAATGGGGCGTTCCGGGCCTAGGCGCCGCCAATGGCCAGCGCGCCTGGGCGACCGGATTGAACACGCCATACCCCAACGCGGCTTATTTCACGCTGGCGCTGCCG
>CAZCEM010000180.1:0-5627 GCA_964497555.1 uncultured bacterium | reverse complement strand
ATTCCTTTGAAAATAGCGTCTTTCGTCGCGTAGGTTGGGTCTCCGAACCCGACCACCTCACAAAACACGGGCGAGACGCCCGTGCCACAGGCAGCGAGGGACTCCATGCCCGCTCAAAAGAGGTTGTTCGTCAGTGCTATTTTCATTCTTTGTTGTGCCATTGGCAGCATGTCGTTTCCCGTTAAAGCGGGAATGACAGCGGAGAGATTCGTGGTCTGCCGCTTTTATTTATTGGACGACTATTTCAATCCGCCCTGTACTGAGGGGACTCGCGTACCACCAGCTTATGAGAGGCATGTACCGCAAGCTGGACATGCCACCTGTAATAGAGAAAAGGCTATTCTCAATGGAAGACCATCTTTGATAAAGCCAACTTCGCCTTTTCCTTTTCTCAGTTTCCGTGCGGCTTGACTTATGCCTATGCGGATTCTATTTTTTATATATTCAAGATTTTGCATAGCCAAACGCCTTGAAAGCAGTTTTCAGAGTCAACCGCAGCGCCAATCCCGACCTGTGGCACCGGTTCGCTATACGTCCCTATCGGACGATATCAGAGGGCAACTTGGGGATCCGCGTCGAAGCTCAACGGCGCTGCCCGGCGAGCGTTGATCTGAAACTATTCGGATTTTTTCGCCTGCTTCCGGACGTCGTCTGGTTGGGAGACGGAGACGAGCCTTATCCAGAGATAGAAAGTCGAGAGCGGTTGACCCGACGGCTTCTCGAGATAATCGCCCGCCATGCCTGTCCGGTGGTAATAATAACTTCCCAGCCCCTGATTCTGCGCGACGTGGACCTGTTGGGAGAAATTGCGGAACAGAGCCAGGTGTCGGTAGTGATGCTGTTATCGAGCTTGAACCTCGCGGGAGCACGACTTGGAGATATAACTGATGTCCCGAATACAGACCAGCTGGAAACCTTGGGGCGCCTGAAGCGAGCGGGAGTACACGCGGGTTTGGGAGTGTACCCCCAAGCCCCCGGAATCAACGACGATTGCGAGGAACTCGAAGGGCTGTTCCGCTGGACAAGACTTAATAATGCTGACTTTCTATTTTTTCCCTCTCTTGCCTTTCACCTCCTGCTAATTCCCGAATTATATCATTCTGGCTTAAGCCTTGCGGCACCTGACACGCCGCTGACTGAGGATCAACAATTTACTTCATCCGAGTTCCGATCCTGGCGCAGATCTCTATCCGCTCGGCTTATGGCTTTGGCGTCTGATTATAACGTGCCTTTAAGGCTCCGGAGACCTGACTTTCCGGGGATCTACCGGGAAAACCATTGGCTGGCGGGCCGTTTGGCGGATGTGGCTTTTTATCGGCGCTTGCAAGGCCGGTCGTTTCGCCTGTGGTTGAACACGGCGGAGTATCTGGACCGGCTGGACTGCGACGTCCGCAATATTTTACGATACGAAGCGGTGGAGAATCTGAAATGGGTGGATCAACGCGTTGTGGAAAGCTTCATCGACCTCGTCAGCGGCAGATGGAGCGGACGCGAAGTCCCCTGGCAGTGGCTGCATGACGTTTAAATCAAAGGCGGGCTTCCGCTCGTGAGCCCAAAGAAGGAAAACGCCTTGGTGATCCGCTCCCTCAGGTACGGTGATACTTCGCGGATTGTCACCCTTTTCGGCGAGCAGACCGGCAAGTTTGCCGTCATCGCCAAGGGCGCCCGCAAAGGGAAAGCGGGCGCGGCATTGGGGCTTGTTGATCCTCCGAGCTGCATCGAGTGCCTGGTGTATTTTAAAAGCAGCCGGACGGTTCAGATGCTGGGTCAGATATCCCTTATAAATTCCTTTCAGAAAATTAAAAGCGACCTGACTCTGACCGCTTTCGCGTCAGTGATGGTGCAATACGTGAACCGCTTCTTCACCGAAGGCGATGAGGAGCCTGAAGTGTATAAGGCGGCCTTGAAATCCCTCGAAGAACTCGAAGAGCTTCAAAATACTAATAATGAGCGCGTTTATCCTTTGACGACAGTGGATTCTTTGCCTTATATTATCCTATGGCTTTTTCAATTGAATTTAATCCGGTTGACCGGATTTCAACTGGATCCCTTTAATTGTCCGGTCTGCGGGGCTGAAACCGCCGACATCGGCCGCTTCAACCGCCTGATTCTCGATAAGGGCGCTATCTGCTGCCAGAGATGCCAATCTCCCGCTCCTCAGTCACTCACCCTTTCGGGCGAATCGGTCGGATTGATGCGGCGTTTGACTCGCGGCGACCGCCCCTCTTTAAAGAATGTAAAAGCCAGCGCTGTCGCCCGGAAGGAAATCACCTGGGCGCTGGACCGTTTTTTAGTCCACCATTACCCTCAAACCGGCAAATCCACAGCGCTGGAGATGCTCGATATTTTGCTGCCGGCCGCTGCCGCTCCAACGAGCCGGGATGGTCAACCCAAGTTCCACAGCGAGGACCAATAGATGAACCGCCTTGTTAAACCTCTCGTACTCACGCTGACATTATCAATGCTTTCAATCAACCTCTGCCTTGCCCAGACGGAAGTCCAGGGACCTGTTCGCGGCGTGTGGACGGTTGAAAACAGCCCCTATCTATGCACCGCGATGGTTAACATCCCGGCTCAGGACACCTTGTTCATCGAACCGGGGGTGCAGGTGTTGTTCGGCGGCAATTTCCAGTTTCTAATCTATGGCTTAATGATGGCGCAAGGCGAACCGAACGATTCTATACGGTTTCAAGCGGCGCCGGAAAATCAGAACAACTGGGGTGGTCTGAGGTTCCTCAACGCGGATACCTCTTGTGCGCTGGAATACTGCATCATCCAGGGCGGAAGGGTCCTAAACGGGCAGCCTACCGATTCTATCGCCAGCGGCGGCAACATCTTCATCTCCGGCGGCCGCGTGCATGTTTCACATTCCACCATTGTCAACGGCGGCGCGCGGGGAATGGGCGGCGGCATCGCTGTCTGGCGCTCCAATTCCATCGTTGACAACTGCCGGATCATCAACAACGAATCCGCATCGTCAGGCGGCGGCATGGCGGTTGTCTTTGGCAGCGCAGCAGCGGTCCGGCAGTGCGAATTCACCTCCAACCAAGCCACAGACAACGGCGGCGGAGTATATATTGCCAATAATTCCAACGCTGTTTTCGTCGATTGCCGGTTAATTGAGAATACGACTTCCGCCCGCAACGGCGCCGGTGGTGGCTTTTTTATAACCAACACCTCCAATCCTACCTTTGATAACTGCGTCTTCTCGACCAATTCTGTTACCGGCGCGGGAGCGGACGGCGGCGCGGGAGCGATTCGCGTCAGTTCCAGTCCCATCTTCCGGAACTGTGTCTTCGACGCCAACCGGTCTATGGATTCCGGCGGCTGCCTTTATATCCGCGGGGAAGGCGTCAATCCGCTGTTTGAGAACTGCCTGTTCAGCAACAACACCATCACCGCCGGGGACCGGGCCGGTGGCGCTCTGTACATTCGAGAGCAATCGGGAGTTGAGATTAGATTCAGCCGGTTCTTTAACAATGTCGCGGACACAGGCGGAGCGGTGTTCTTGCGTGAACCGCCTCGCTGTAACATCCATCACAACCTGTTCCAGAGCAACGGCGCTCGCATCGGCGGCGGCGCTGTCGGCGTCTCCGATAATCTGGGCAACGAACCGCTGATTATTCGGAACTGCACCTTTGTCGAACAGTATCACACCGGATTGAATCCTGTTCCTCACACCGCCTTCGCTCGCGGTCAAAGCCAGATTCTCATCAACAGCTCCATCATCTGGGACGATTCGCCGTTGTTTGCTGAAAACGCGCGCGTTACCGTCAATTACTCTAATATTCGCGGCGGGCGGGATGGCGTTGAAAACAGCTCTGAGGACCCGAGATTCTATTCGCTGGATTCAACTTGGTACACGCTGGACGGCTACTCGCCCTGCATTGACTCGGGTGACCCGGACTTGGCGGCTGATCCAGACGAAACCCGCTGCGACCGCGGCTGGATGTACCTCCCCCAAAACGCGCTGGAAGGTCTGGAAACCGATTCCCTGTATGCTTCCATGACCACCATCGACCGGGGCGTCGCGCATCTTAGATTCCGCAACTTAACTCGAGTCCCACTGTTCCTTCGGCCTATGGATAATTTTCAAGAAGGTCAACTGGCTTTCACCGGCGACCTCTCCTTCATCACCCGCGATACACAGGTCAACAGCGTTGCCTACGCAGGAGACTGCTTGTATATATGCGGTGGCAACAGCGGGCAGTCTCCAAATAAAATCTATCGCGTGGACCGCCAGTTCAACTTGACGGGCAATTTCGACCAGCCAATGGATCCCGGAGGTCTTGGCTATCTGGACTTGGCTTCAGACGGCAGAAGTACTCTTTTCGCAGCAAACAACCAAGCAATGGTCGAATTTACCACCGGCGGGGAATTTGGCGAAGCCACCGAGCTTCAATACACCGGGCTGCCTCATCTCAGTAATATTCGAGCCGTTGGCGCCGATTTCCGGCACCCCCGCTTCCGCGGGGATTTCTACCTGGCAGGGGATGAGGATTTCATCGTCCTGACCGACGGCGACTTCTGGGAACGCGGACGTCTCCCGATAGGTTCGTCGATTCTGGCGTTGGACGTCAAGAAAAACAGCCGCGCCCTTTACATCATCACCTCCACTGAAGACGGCTCAAATCTGCTGTCCCTGCTGCTGCCGGATGAACAGAAGTCGCATCCGCTGTATCCACTGCAAACGCGTGGGAACTACGAAATAAGCTGCATCGAGGTGACTCAAGACTGGGAAACCGGACAGGGGATGTTGATGGTGGTTTTCAGAACCTCCGAACAAGGTGAAAACTTCGGCGACCGGATTGTCATTGAGAGGCTGTACACCTCCTGGCTGGTCATCGTTCCGGAAGTCAAAGAAGTGCTGCCCGGCGAGGAAGCCGAATGGGCAATTGAGTTGGCGGGGGACCAGGTGCCGGCTGGCGATTACGAGTCCACCTTCTTTATAACAGTGAACGGCCGTGGCGAAGGCGGTGAGGTATTCGCCCAACTGCATGTGGATCAGAGCGGCATTAAGGAATCAGCTTTATCAATGCCGGAAGGATTTGTTATGGAAGGCGCCTACCCCAATCCCTTCAATGCCGTAACGCGTTACTGCTATACTCTGAATACAGCAGCGATGGTGCAGGCGGACTTATTTGACCTAAACGGAAGGCTGGTCAGCCGCCTCGAAAACGGCTGGCGCTCGCCTGGGCGCCATTGGGGCTGCATCGACGCCGCAGCAGCGCCTTCAGGAACATTTTATCTGAACATCAAGGCCGGCGCATACCAGCAGGGTCAAATGTTGACGCTCATTAAGTGAGAAAGGTAGAAAGGTAGAAAGTCCTAAAGTACGACAGTTTGTAACTTGGCAAGGGAGTAAATGGTGGAGCAGGGTGTCTTCACCGTGTGCGGCTCTCCGGTCCCTTGGAGTGCGGTCGTTCAGCCGTTAGGGTCGGGCTTGGGGTCCCGACCTACTTGAAAACTGATACCAATTAGCTTTCAAAAAGTCATTATTCAGTAAAACAACCCCCCTGCCCCCCTTCAATAGAAGGGGGGTATATCAAGTCCAGCATTTGAGTTACTCCCCTTCTATTGAAGGGGGGCAGGGGGGTTGCAATAAAAGTAATTGACTTACTGAATGC
>CAZCEM010000179.1:0-5631 GCA_964497555.1 uncultured bacterium | reverse complement strand
TATTCCTTTGACGCCTTGCTTGCAATAATGACCTATTGATTGCGATTTAGTATTAGTCCGCGGGTCTTCCTTTATCAGCAACTCGCAACCAGTAACCAGCAACAGAAGAGACAGCTTGGAAGTCATTGTAGAGTTCTTTGAGAAACTCATAAGACTGCAGGAACCTCGTCTGTACGAATCAGCCGAAGGCTGATGAAGCAATCTCAAGCCTGACTGTTTAGGTTAAGTTGCCGCCTTCGTAGAGGCGGCAGCGGTTGGCTGAATTCTCCAAGCACCGATGTTTCAATCAATCCGTTTCTTCATCCAAGTTACCGTCGCCCGCGCCTACGTGCGGGTCATCGGCGCGCAGCGGGAGCTGTCGTGGATTGTCGGCGACACCTTGCTGCCGTTTTTGTCAGTGATGGCGTTCGTCTATGTCTATCGAGCGATGCAGGCGCCGCTGGAGTACACCGGTTTCGTGGTGCTGGGCGGCATTGTGGTGGCGTTCTGGATGCACATGCTGTGGAGCATGGGCATGCAGTTTTTCTGGGAGAAGGAGGTCGGCAACCTCGCGCTGTATCTGATGACGCCGATGCCTCGCGCCGCATTGCTGCTGGGAATGGCGCTGGGAGGGATATTTATGACCTCAACGCGAGCGGCGATCATATACATTGCCAGTCGGCTGTTCTTTCACGTGGAATTTCACGTCAGTCAGCCCTGGCTGGCGCTGGGGGTGTGCGCAGCGACATTATTAGCGCTGTATGGGATGGGTATGGCGGTGAGTTCGCTGTTCTTTCTGGCGGGGCGGGGGATAAACAACGCCATGGGCGTCATGGCAGAGCCGGTGTTCTTTCTGGGCGGGTTCTATTTCCCGGTGAGGCAGTTGGGAGTGTATGTCGCCACGGCGGCGGCGGGCGTGATTCCGGTGGCGTTGGGGCTGGACGCCTTGCGGCAGACGATGTTCTCCAGTCACGCAATGGGATTGTATCCCCCGGAAAAAGAGGTGATTGCCCTGCTGATTATGGGCGTCATATTTTTAATCTTGTCGATATGGTTGATCGATTATCTGGAAAAAGTCGGCCGCTCGCAGGGAAGGCTGATACTGAAGAATCAATGACTGAAGTTTCACGCTGTCAGTTCTCAGAAAACTGCCCCTTTCTCTTTGAGGGCGGACTTCAGTCCGCCCCCCACGTGCATGGAGTCCTGCGCTGCCGATAGAAAGTCGCGGAAGTTTTCATGTTCCGTGGTGGGGAAGCCACCATGATAATTCCCGCGAAAGCGGGAATCCAATATTAAGGCACTTATGGATTCCAGCTTTCGCTGGAATGATGCGCCTTTGGCGAGGTCGGGCTCGGAGGCCCGACCTACGCCGTTGATAAGGATTATTTTCAAAGAAATAGCCGCACCTGAAGGTGAAAATCCTTGACTAAAGAATATTCATGATTTATATTATACAATTTAGAATTTTAAAAGGATTGAACCTAAATGTACGCCATTGTGCAAATAGCGGGGCGCCAGTATCAGGTCGCCCCTGAGCAAGAGATGGAAGTCGATTATCTGGACGTCGCGCCGGGCGGGACCTTGACCGTGAAAGACGTCATGCTTTTAGCTGACCAAGACGACATAGCCATCGGCACACCCTTTGTGCCTTGCCGGGTGGATCTGGAGGTGCTCAAGAATGACCGTCGTCCGAAGGTCACGTCGGTCATCTTCAAAAAGCGTGGAGGCATGCGCCGCAAGACCGGTCATCGTCAAAAATTTTCCGTCGTTCGCGTCAAGTCAATCGTGAAGGGGGAAGGATAAATGGCTCATAAGAAAGGCGGCGGCAGTTCGCGGAACGGACGCGATTCCCAGTCGAAGCGGCTCGGAGTGAAGCGGTTTGGGGGGCAGTGGGTCTCAACAGGCACAATCCTGATCCGTCAACGCGGCACCAAGCATCATCCGGGACGCAATGTCGGTCGGGGCAGCGATGACACCCTGTTCGCTCTCGCGGATGGGTACGTCACCTTTGAGAATTACCGCGGGCGGCAGGCTGTCAGCGTTCTTGAATCTCGGACTTAACAGCATTCGCGCCTGAAGCGCGAGTCTTCGCCGGTGATGCCGGCATACAGTGGATCTGTCAGTAAATATTTGTTTTACAAGGAGTTGGACCAATGGCACGCAAAAAGATTGCCTTAATCGGCGGGGGTCAAATCGGTGGGATTATGGCTTTGCTCGCGGCTCAGAAGCAGCTCGGCAACGTTGTGATGCTCGACATCCCAGCCATGGAAGGCATGGTAAAGGGGAAGATACTGGACATCGCCGAATCCCAATCGATCGGCAGCTACGACGCCCAGATGACAGGCACTTCTAATTACGCCGACATCGCCGGCGCTGACGTGGTGATTGTAACGGCCGGTTTGCCTCGCAAGCCGGGCATGACCCGCGACGACCTGCTGGACGTCAATGTCAAGATTATCAGCGATGTCGCCAGAAACGTCAAGGAATACTGCCCCAACGCCTTCTGCATCATCGTCACCAATCCATTGGATTCGATGGTCTATGCCTTCCGCAAGGTAACCGGATTTCCGAAGAACATGGTCTGCGGTATGGCGGGCGTTCTGGACACCTCGCGCTTCTGCTCGTTTGTGGCGATGGAACTGAACGTCTCAGTGGAAGACGTAGCTGCCATCGTGCTGGGCGGTCATGGACCCACCATGGTGCCGCTTCCGCGCCTGGCGACCGTCGGCGGCATACCGTTGTCGGAACTTCTGCCGGAAGAAAAGATCAGCGCCATCGTCAAGCGCACCGCTGAGGCCGGCACCGAGATAGTCAACCTGCTGGGCACCGGCTCAGCTTTCTTCTCACCCGCGGTCTCTGCTGTCGCTATGGCTGAATCTTATTTGTGCGACAAGAAGCGGGTGTTGTCCGCGGCCGCGTACCTGGAAGGTGAATACGGCATCAATGGATTTTATCTTGGCGTTCCGATTATCGTCGGCGCTGGTGGCGTGGAAAAGATTATCCAAGTTAAACTGCTCGAAGCCGAACAAGCCAAACTGATGAACTCCCTCGCAGCGGTCAAGACAGCTGTTGATGACGTTGACAAGAGAATCTGATCTGCCTGACCTGTGCTTAAAAGCGGCCTGCGTTTTGGGCGTGGGCCGCTTTTTTCTCTCTATCATGCCGACGGAGATTCTGCATCCCGCCAAGCTGTCGTTATCGCTTGCGCGGGATTTTTTAGTGCGTTACATTTAAGGAAAATTTCCGGTCGTTGAAGTCCTTTGAGGCTCGTTTCAAGTCAGAGTTCCTTAATGTGAGGAAAAATCGGTGAAAACAGCAATTCTTCAAATTGTGTTCGCCTCACTTATTGTTGCAGTGGCGGTCAACGCGCAGGAGAAATATGAACGCAAGTCGATTTCCTACGTGAACGCCCTCTGGACCGCCACACCTGAAGCCCGCAAGGTTGATCGACAGCAGGTGGGGATTATCCTTGAGGAGGTCAAGGACAAAATCGAGATGGAGCGCTTCGACTACAATCCCTTGCCGGAAATCCTCATGAGCGACTTTGTTAAAGCCGCCAACGACAAAGACCAGCTAACCGTTGAGGAATTGGCGGTCTTGATGGAGCGTTATTTTGTACCTCGATTGACTAAAATACTGGAAGCGGCTCAGGAGGAGCGCGCCGCCAATCTGTTAACTGAAGCAGACCGCCAGAGTTTTCTGGCGACTAAAGCCAAGGAGAGCGGCGTCACTGTCGCCGAGATCGAAAAGGTGATGAACGCCGCCTACATTTATCTGCCCGTGCTGACGGGATACAAACGCGAGCAGCCGAATAAAAACAGCGACCAATATACCTACAAGCTCAGCGGCGGCATCATCTGGTTTCACGTGGATATGTCGGGCGCTCAGCCTCGCGTGGAGCGTCTCGTCGCTAAAACCACGGAATCCATCGGTTATGGTTACGATAAGACAGCCTTTAAGGCCGCGGCTGGGAATTTCGCTCGCAATCTGCAGGTAGCGACCCAGGCGATTCCCGAGTTCCTGTTAGGCACGACTGTGTCCGAGGTGCTTGACAACGGCGGCATCGCCTTCGCACTGGGGAAGAAGGAAGGCGTCAAGATGGATCACACCTATCTGGTGGGCGATTGGGAGATCGACGCAGCGGGGGCTCGCAAGTTTGCGCCTTCCGGCTGGGTGCGGGTCGGTCAGGTGGCTGACAACCGTCGGGATCGGCTTGGCCTTTCCACTGCCTGGCCCGTCAAGAAGGCGGTTTGGGCGTCGGGGATGCAGATAAAGGAGCATCCCCAGTTGGGCATCGACGTGGCGTTCAAGCCCTCCGTGTACAGTATGTCAGTCGGGAAAGGCAAGATTCCGGTGCTTTTGTCGTCGCTCAAGTTGGAAGAGGAATACACCGGCTTGGCGATCGGCACTGATCTGGATTTTCAGATAAATCTGGCGCCGGCGGTGGAGGTTTCTCAGTTGTTTCTCTTGTTAGGCTTTAATGGTGCGCTCCAACCAGGGATCAAATTTAAATCGGATGGATTTACTGACCTCACCACGTACACCCCTTACGTCTGGGGCGTTCACGGCGGCATGATGAAGAAATTCTACTACAATCAGTTGGCGGCATCTTTCGACGCCAAGGCGGGGCTGAAATACTACACCGTCAAACAGGACTTCTCATTGGTGGGGGAGGATTACACCCTGACGGTGATGAACCATAGTTTTGGGATTCAGTTCGACATGGGTTGGGAATACGCCGTCACCCCCGACGTCAATGTCGGCTGCGAACTCGGGTATCGGTTCTACGGCATTTCGGACTATTGGGACATCACATTAAAGAATCCCGACGGGGACAAGGAAACGCTGACTTTCACCGATACATCCGACTTCCCAGAGATCAACCATTCCGGCGTTGCCATTGGATTGTACATCCATTATTCACCGATGGCGCTGCCCTTTGATCCGGTGAATCTAATCACCGGTCATTGACGGGAACAGGCGCGGAAGTAAAGAGTTCAATTGACAAAGCGGACGGTGGTTCATAAGCTGAAAGCGCCGGCGACATCATCGCTCATCCGATTAATGCCGTCCATTTTTCCCATCGATTTTAAAAAACGGACTTCTTTTAAAGGAAATCCCATGAAAAACCTAATAATAGCCTTCTTCTGCGTCGCACTGCTGATGGGAATGTCGATTCCCCCATCACAGGCCGACAACCTGCCGCGCTCAAAGGCGGCGACCTTAATCGAAGCCGCCTCCCCCACCGAGGTCCTGCTGCGCGCCACCGGCATAGGCTACTGGAAGAAAGGCATGACTAAGAAAGACAAGGACTTCGAGAACTTCCTGCTCAGTGAAGCGGAAAATGACGCCCGCCGCGCGGCGGTATATTTTGTAGTTCTGGGAGGAACAGATCCGCTGCTGACCTCTGACACCGAGAAGGCTGCATTCACCAACGTTCAGGACCGCTTCTTCGCCATCGACTACATTCGCTCCTTCATCGCCTGGGAAAGCCCCGAACTGGCTTCTCGAACCAAGCGCACCATCCAGGAGAAAAAGGAATACGAGCTGACCATCGAGAAGGACTTCAAGATTAATAAAGAAGCCATTACCAATTGGTTGATTACCAACAAAGTCCTGACGCCTCGTGCTATGTTGGCTGCGGAAATCGGC
>CAZCEM010000178.1:0-5645 GCA_964497555.1 uncultured bacterium | reverse complement strand
GGTCAGACCGGGAAGGCATTCGGTAGTGTTGGACGGCTCGAACCTGCCGGCGGGGCTTTACATTGTGGTTTTAAAAGGGGAGGGGATAACGCTAAGACAGAAGGTAGTTCTAATTAATTAAGAATTAAGAATTAAGAATTAAGAAAAAAGAGTTCCCTTACTCAATTCTTAATTCTTAATTCTTAATTCTTAATTGAATATTACTCGTGTCTTAATGCGTCAATCGGATTCAGCTTCGCGGCTCGCCGCGCCGGATAGAACCCGAAAAAGATGCCAATCATCGCCGAGAACCCAAACGACAACAGCACTATCTCCGGTTTGATGAGCATGGGCACAGAAGTCGCTTTGCCAACAATCGCTTCTATGATGAACGCCAGAATCACACCGAGCACCCCTCCCGTGCAACTCAGCACAATCGCTTCCACTAAAAACTGCGTCAGTATGTCCCCCGACCGCGCTCCCACCGACAAGCGGATGCCTATCTCACGCGTGCGCTCGGTGACCGACACCAGCATGATGTTCATGATGCCAATCCCCCCCACAATGAGCGACACGCCCGCAATCGAACCCAACAGCATGGTCAGGATTCTGGTCAGGGACGTCGCGGTTTCGATAAGCTCCGCCTGATTGCGGACGTTGAAATCGTCGTCCTCATCGGTCTTCAAGTCATGCGACTGACGGATGATTGCCCGAACTTCCTCCTGCGCTTCGTCCATCCGACTTTCATCAGCGCAGCTCATAAATATCATGTCGATGCGCTCGCCGCCCTTCAGACGGTACAGCACGGTGGTCGAGGGCGCCAGCACCGCGTCGTCCTGGTCCCGACCCATCATGTTCTGCCCCTTGGATTTAAGCGTTCCGATTACGGTAAAGGGCGTGTTGCGGATGCGGATCTGCTGCCCGATGGGATCGCTGTCCGGAAACAGCTCCTCCGTAACCGTCTTGCCCAGCACCGCCACCTTCCGGCGCGCTGTTTCGTCCTGTTCGGAGAAGAAACTGCCCGATTCAAGCTGGTAGTTGCGAATCGTCAGATATTCCGGCGAAACGCCGGTGATGGAGGTGTTCCAGTTGTTGCCGCCGCCGATGACCTGCCCATTGGCATTTACTACCGGCGATATGCCGCTTAACAAGGTGGCATTTTCTTTAAGTTTCTCCACATCCTCCATTGTGAAACGATTGGAACTCCCCGCGCCGCGGCTGGCGCCGCCATAGCGGCTGAAACTGGGGAACAGGATGACCATATTGGTGCCCAGCCCCGAAAGCTGGTTCTCGATCTGAGCCTGCGAACCCTCGCCTATCGCCACCATGACAATAACCGCGCAAACGCCGATGATGATGCCCAGCGACGTCAGCAGGCTGCGCATCCGGTTCTTGAGGATGCTCTTCAGCGCCACCCGAAGGATGTTGTTAAACTGCTTCACGGCTGCCTCCATTGAGCGCCAACATGTCAGCTCGGGCGCTTCGGCGGTTGACCACAGGCGCGTCGCTGCTGACTCGACCGTCGCGCAGTTTCACTATCCGGCGAGCGTATAGGGCTATGTCGGGGTCGTGGGTTACGAGTATTATGGTGATGCCTTTCTCGTTCAGCTCCTGGAACACCGACATCACGTCGAGGGACGTGCGCGTGTCCAGGTTGCCGGTAGGCTCGTCGGCCAGAATCATGGCCGGCTGGGTGACCAGCGCCCTGGCAATTGCCACACGCTGCTGCTGACCGCCGGAGAGTTGATTGGGCACGTGATGCAGCCGGTCTCCCAATCCAACCTGGTTCAGCGCTTCCATCGCCGCAGCGTAAGCCGACCGGATCCGGCCGGTGCGGTCATAAATTAGCGGCAGTTCCACGTTCTCGACCGCGCTGGTGCGACTTAGCAGGTTGAAGCCTTGAAAGACGAAGCCGATCTTCTGGTTGCGGATGTCCGCGTAGCGGCGGCTGTCGAGATGGTTGACGTTGAGACCGTCAAGCAGGTATTCGCCGGAGGTTGGCCTGTCGAGGCAGCCGAGGAGGTTCATCAGGGTCGATTTACCCGAGCCGGAAGTGCCCATTATCGCCACAAACTCACCGCGCTCAACGGCCATATCGACGTCGATCAAGGCTTTGACTGCGATGTCGCCGACGAAGTAGGTCTTCGTCAAGGCGTGTGTTTCGATGACCGCCATCAGCGTATCCTTCCGAAGCCTGCCATCGGCGGTGGACCCATCATGGTTTGTTGTTTCTTAACTGGTTCCTGTTTTTCGCTCGATTTGCTGATGACCTTGAGTCCGACGTCAACCTGACTGTTAGACAGTAGTTCCGTTACCTGACCATTGGTTAAGCCGGTGAACACCCGATGTGGAATGGGCTGCCCTTTATCGCTCAGACTCCAAAGCACGCTGCCTTCCTCTCGCCAGCGCGTACTATCGGACGACCAGCCCTCGGCGCGGTCAGGACGAGGACTGCGAACTTCTCCACCAACGCCTCCCCGCGCCTCTCGGCGCTGAGCCCGGGCTTGGTTAATCACGGCGTTGGATGGCTTGAACCTCAGCGCGGCGCTGGCTACCATCAGCACGTCCTCGCGGCTGTCGATGATGAAGTCGATGGTGGCGGTCATGCCCGGCAGCAGCAGGTTGTCTTCATTCGCGGCGTCGATGATGACGGTGTAGTTGACCACGTTCTGCACCACCTGCGGTTGAAGACGCATCTGCCGCACCACGCCGAAGAAGGTCTTGCCGTAATACGCCGGCACCGTGAACCGCGTCTTCTGACCGGTTTTAATCGATCCGATGTCGCTCTCATCAACCAGGGCGTGGATTTCCATCTTGGACAGGTCTTCGGCGATGACGAACAAGGTCGGCGCGGAGAAACTGGCCGCGACGGTCTGCCCCTGCTCGATGTTCCGTTGGATGATGGTGCCGCTGATGGGCGCGGAAATGTAGGCGTAGCCCAGATTCTGCTCAGCACGCTGCACCCTCGCCCGACTGGAAACCAGCGCTGCGCGGCGGGTATCGACGGCGGTTTTCAAGGGCAGCAATTCTGACTCGGCCACAAAGCCCTTTTCCCTCAGAGGCAACGCCCGGTTATAGTCCGCCTGCGCCTGGTCGAACTGCGCCTGAGACTGGTTAAGGTCGGACTGTGCTTCCTCCACCGCCGACTTGAGGATGGTGGTGTCGAGCACCGCCAGCAGCTCGCCCTTGCGCACCCGGTCGTTGAAGTCTTTATAGACCCGCGCCAGTGTGCCTGAAACCTGCGTGCCGACTTCCACCGTGCCCACAGCGTTCAAGGTGCCGGTGCAGGAGGTGGTGGTTTCGATGTCGCCCCGAGTAACCTCTGCGAACTGGTAGGTTTGGTTTTCGCCGTCTTTCTTGTTCTTTTGGGAGAGAAGGAGGAACGATCCGACCGCCAGCGCCAGTATGATTATCCCAATGATCCACGTTCTCATTGAATTATTTCTCCGCTGTAAGCAGGTTCGCGGTTTCGCGCAAGCCGCCGCCTAGATAGGCGATGTCCAAGAATTTCAGCGTTAGGTTCCATTCCGCGAGCAGTAAATCCACCGCTGCTTGGACGTTCTTAGCGCGGCTCTGGCTGAGTTCGGTGTAGTTGGCGGCGCCCAATTCATATCGCGCCTGCACAGCCTCCAGCGACTGAGCGGCGAAATCAGCTTGCGCTGCGGCGGCTTGCCGCTGCTTTACAGCAGTCTCCCAGTCGAGAAACGCCTGTTTTAATTGAAGCTGCCGGTTGAGTTCCAGGTCGCGCAGGGCAAGCTCCTCATTGCGAAGCTGCAGCTTGGCTTTCTGAGCGCCGGCAGCGACCACTGACCGGTCGAACACTGGCAGCGACAGGCTTAATCCCGCGCTCAGCGAAGGATTGACGTCCCAGAACTGCCGCGCGAAGTCGAGGGCTTCGGTTCGGTCGCTGTAGGATGTGCCGTAGGTGACCGAAGCCGACGCCGACGGCAGCGCGCCGCCGCGGGCGATGCGAAGCTGCAGCCGGCTGACTTTCACCGCTAATCGCTGCGCCTGCAAGTCGGGCGTGTCGGTGAGATTGCCGGAGAATGCCAGTGAATCCGCCCAACGACTCATCACCGGCAGGATTGCGTCCAGCCGGGGGGCGTGGATGGTGAAATCGAAGCCGGGGCTGACGCCCATAACCTGGGTGAGGCTCAGCTTGCCAGCGCGGTAGCTGCGCTGAGCGCTGAGGAGCTTAAGCTCGGCTTGCGCGATGTCGGCTTTCTGCTGGAGCACGTCGGTCTGCGACACGCTTCCGGCTTCGTACATGGCCTCGACTCGACTCAGCAGCGACCGCTGGGCGTTGAGGTTCTCCTCCTCAATGCTAATATTTTCAGTCGCGATGATGACGTTGATATACTGCGCGATAACCTGCTGGACGAGGCTCAGCTGCGCCTGGCTCAGGTACAAGTCAGACATGCTGCGTTCCAGTCCGGCTCTCTTGATGCTGTTGACGTCCTTGAAGCCGTTGAACAGGTTCAACTGGCTTCGCAGCGAAGCGTTGACGCCTTGGCTGGATTCGCCGGTCGTTATATTGGTCTGTGGATTGTAGCTCTTGCTTTCAGAGAGGTTGGTGGAGGCCGAAGCTGACAAATCCGGCAGCAGAGACCGCCGCGCCAACTGCAGGTCGAGCTGCGCTGTCTCGGACTGGTTGGCGGCTTTAATAAGGGACGAGTTGTTATCCCAGGCGGTCTGCAGGGCTTCCTTGAGGGTCAGCACCTTTGGCGGCTCAGTGGCGGCGGTTGTCAGCGGTATGAGCAGCACTATCAGAATCAACCGGATCCAGCCGGTGCAGCTTCTACTTCCGCACACTCCGATCTGTCTGCGCTGGACAAAGTCCATAGGCTTTCCTTTATTTCCGAGGTGTGAAATCCAATCTTAAAATGTCAGTATTAAGGGGTGTTTTTTTTTACAACAGAGGTAATGCGTCGAAGACGCATCATTCCCGCGAAAGCGGGAATCCACTGAATGCGTTAGGGCTGGATTCCTGCTTTCGCGGGAATTGTCATGATGGCTTCCCCACCACGGAACATGAAAAGAGGTCACATAGGACAAGCGTCTCGCTTGTCAACCGAGACGGTTGACCTACGCGGAGAACCTATTTTCTGGGAAATGACAGCAGATGTAAAGTATAATTTGCCCCTCTTAATAGTAGAAAGGAGGATTTTGACTCTGGACACCGGGATTCCCCTGTTTAGGGTTCTTATTTTTGAACACTTGACTACTATCAAACACGCGGTTAGGGGAGGTCATATTTGTTAGATATCAATTGAAACATTAGGCTGGCGGCAGCACAACCAACAAGGAAAACAGCCGCTGTCCAAAGTGTCCATCTTGTCCGACTCGTCCACAACCTTAACCTTCGGTTGAGCCGGAACGCCCGTCCTTCTGGGGAGAAGAAGGTCTGTTTTCAAAAAAAAAGCTGCCGGCATGCCGACAGCCTTTAGGTACGCCCGAAGGGATTTGAACCCCTAACCTTCTAGTCCGTAGCCAGACGCTCTATCCAGTTGAGCTACGGGCGCCTCTTTTAACTTAATTTACCATTATAATTTTTTCTTTCCGTGTTGTCAAGTTATTTCATTGCTATTACTGGGTGCAAATTAATTTGGTTATTCGCTGTCATTTCCCAGAAAATAGCGCCTGCGACGCGTAGGTCGGGCCTCCGA
>CAZCEM010000177.1:4132-5646 GCA_964497555.1 uncultured bacterium | reverse complement strand
ATCCTAATTATAGTCTTTTGGTGGTCTCTGAACAGCCTTCCCGCTGGAACAAGGCGGCATAATCGGTCGCGAATTGCCGGAAGTCCATCGGCGGGTGCTGCAGCAGCGTCTCCACGGTGTCTGTCACCCGCTCGGCGCGGCCCTCCCGGAAGTAGCGGTACAGCGAGAGCACGTCTTCGACCATCCAGGCAGGCCAGCCGCCTTCCAGCATCTGAGCGCGGGTCTGATCCAGCGGCAGGTCAATGTATTTAACCGGTCTGTCAAGTACCTCCGAGAAGATATGTGCTGCTTCTTCGTAGGAAATAGCTCGGGGTCCAGTGAGTTCGTAGATCATCCCCTCATGACCCCGCGTCAACAGCGCCACAGCCGCAACCGCCGCCACATCGCGGGCGTCGATCAGGGGGATCCGCCCCTCGCCCATCGGCGCCAGGAACGCCCCCTCCCGCTGGATGAACTCGCGGTAGGAGAAGAAATTCTGCATGAATGAATGGGGACGCAGGTGAGTGAACGGTATGCCGGAAGCCTCGACAATCCGCTCGGCTTCAAAATGCCAGCGACCGGTGGAAAATATCGCCTGCGAATCGGCGCCGAAGATTGAGAGCTTGACGATTTGACGAACCTTGGCGTTTTTGGCCGCTTCGACGACTGCACGGTGATACTCCACCAGCTGTGAATCGCCAGGGGTCGCCAGAAAGACGCTGTCAACGTCTTCCATTGCGGCGTCGATGGTTTCAGGTTTCTCGAAATCCGCTTCCGCTATCCGGTATCTTTCATCCCGGATGGCTGGCGGAAGGCGATTCCGGTCGCGGGTCATCAGACGGACCGTCTCGTCGGTTTCTTTCAGAAGATACGCCAGATTGCTGCCGACGACGCCGGTCGCGCCGACAATTAGAATCATCGACTACTCCATGCCGAACGCGCTCAAAGCCGCTTCCCGAGTCTCGAAGATGTCGAATATCTTGTGCATCCTCACCAGTTCGAACAGCACCCGGACTTGCTGGGATACCGCTGCGAGCTTCAGTTCGCCACCTGCTGCATTGAGTTGCCGAAGGCATGACAGTAGGGCGCCCAAACCCGAGCTGTCCACAAACCGCAGTTCGTTCATGTCGAAGATGACTTGTTTGCTCTGGTCGAGCAGCGGCGATATGATATTTCGGAACTCCTTGGCGTTGCTGGCGTCCAGCGAATCCCCCGGAACCGTAACAACGGTTACGCCCTCGATTCTCTCGATGACTGGCTCCACGGGCTTAATCTCCTTTTCCTTGGTGTCGGTGCGTTTTTCAATGAGAATATAATGACGACCGCGCCGATCGGTGCCGTATTCCAACTTGTCAACCGCGAGTTCGATGATGTATAAACCGAAGCCGCTGTCCCGCGTTCCATTGAACGTCGGCAATTCGGAGTCTTGCGGGAAGTAGGGTTCGCCGCGATGGCTGAACCGGAGAGAGATGCGGTCAGCGTACAGATCGGCGGTGACGGTGATGGTTTCGTCCGGATGGTTCAGGTAGGCGTGG
>CAZCEM010000177.1:0-4122 GCA_964497555.1 uncultured bacterium | reverse complement strand
GGCGTGGCGGATGATGTTGGAGGTGATCTCGTGCGCCGCGATGACAAGCTGGTACCGGTCATGCTCCTGAAGCAGCGGCGTGAACGGATTCTGACGTGAGAAGACCGAGACGAAGGTGCGGATGCGCTCGATTTCGGAATAATCGCCCGCAACCGTCAATTGCGCATGCACCAGCGGACGAGAAAGATCCGATGGATCCAAGCAGTTGATGAGGTCTTCTTGGCGGCGTCGGGGTGTCGCAGCGTCGTCAACTTCAACCATCCTGAAAAGAGACTCTCCAATTTGAGCATTCCCCTTTGGAAAATAAAACAATTCCTTGCTTAAGACAAGTGTGAGAGGTTCTTTTCCATAATTTAGCGCAGACAGACCTAAAGATTGATAGAATACCGGCTTTCCTGTCCGCAGAGCAGCATTCATAAATGGCTGTTGTGCCGCCTTGGCGGGCGGTATATTGGCGAGCGCCGGTCCCCAAATCCTTCCTAAAGAAAGGCAGCCGACCGCTTTATCGACTCTTCGGTTGCGCGAACCCATGATTGCGTTGTATATTTAAAAGAATTTTCAGGATGGACTGCTCAAGGGATTCTTCTAAGGAAACACTTGGCTGAGGGGCATGTTTGAGTCTTTGAATGCCCGGCTCGACCATATCGGCATCGCAGTGCGGGACTTGGCGGCAGCGACAGCGATTTTTGAGCGGCTGGGTTTGGCGAAAACCGAACCGGAGACCGTCGAGGAGCAGGACATAGAGGTCATCATGCTGCCGACCGGGGACGCTCGGATAGAATTGCTGCGCTCCATCAGCGAGGACAGCCCCGTCGCGAAGTTCATCGAAAAGAGGGGCGAGGGAATTCATCACATCGCGCTGGCGGTGCCCGACATACGCGCTGTTCTCAAGCGGTGCCGGGACAGCGGGATGACGCTGATAGACGCGGAACCTCGCCTCGGTGCGGGAGGCTGTCTTATCGCCTTTCTGCATCCCACATCCACCGGCGGAGTGCTGATTGAATTGATTCAGAGGAGTTCTTAAGATATATCTGAGACTGCGAAGCTCGTCTTTGCGAATCCGCCGAAGGCTGATGAAGCAATCTCAGAGCCGAGTCTTAAGCTTATTGAGATTGTTTCCCCCCCTTTCGCGGGGGTCGCAATGACGCGCCGTTTTTCCCACGTTCATCCACGGGATTCTCCCGCATTGAGTCATAACCAAGGAACAACCATGCACCATAAAAATTGGAGATTTGACACCCGCGCCGTTCACGGCGCGGAAGCGATGGATCCTCACACCGGATCGGTTGCTCCGCCGATCTATCAGACGTCCACCTTTTACTTCAAGAACGCTGACCACGGCGAAGCCTTGTTCAAGGGCGAAGCTGAAGGCTACATTTACTCCCGCATCAGCAATCCCACTTTCGCCGGAGTCGAGCGGCATGTCGCCGACCTTGAAGGCGCGGAGGCGTCGGTGTCCTTCGCTTCGGGGCTGGGCGCCATCGCCGGACTGATGCTGACGTTGTGCCAAAACGGAGACAACTTCGTCTCGTCCAATGCCATCTACGGCGGCACCCACGGCCAGTTTCAACATTACTTCAAACGAATGGGCATCGAGGCGCGGGAGGTGTTGGCGACCGACGTGGAAAACATCCGCCGCGCCATCGACGACAAGACCCGTCTGCTCTTTATCGAAACGCCCGCCAATCCCAATCTTGCCATCATCGACATCAAAGCCTGCGCCCAGCTCGCCCACGAGCACGGCATACCTCTGGCGGTTGACAACACCTTCGCCACACCGGTGTTGCAGCGTCCGCTGGAATTGGGCGCGGACATCATCGTCCACAGCGCGACGAAATACATCAGCGGCCACGGCGACGTGGTGGCGGGATTCGTCGCCGGCGACGCGGCTCTTATGAAGCGGGTGCGCGATGAGGCGCTGAAGCCGGGCGGCGCCTGCATCAGCCCCTTCAACGCCTGGCTGTTGATGCGCGGACTCAAGACCCTATCGCTGCGAATGGAACGGCACTGCGCCAATGCTCTGAAGCTGGCGACGTTCCTCGAGCACCACCCCCGCATCTCCAGAGTTTTTTATCCCGGCTTGAAATCCAATCCCGGACACGAGCTGGCAAAGAGGCAGATGCCGCGCGGATTTGGAGGGATGATCGCCTTTGACTATCATGGCACGCGGGAGGACGGCAAGAAGCTCATCGACTCGCTGCAGATAATGACTGACGCTGTCAGTCTGGGCGACTGCGATACGCTGGTCTGTCATCCAGCTTCGACAACCCATGCGTCCTACACCCCGGAGCAGCTTGCGGCCGCGCAGATAAGTCCCAATATGATTCGCATCTCAGTGGGTGTGGAAGACGCGCAGGATCTAATCGAGGACCTGGATCAAGCGCTGGCGAAGATCATGTAAGGTTTGCCTGACGGGCGACTTATTTAAATTGACAGGTCCTCGGACAGATTCAAGAGGCTCAACTTTATCGACATATTTTGTATCCGGTAAAGGTGAGCCTTTCCGGCAGAGACCAAGGATACCTTCAGGACGATAATCTGTCCGTCGTAAGTTTGTTTCGCAGAAAAAAACCTCAGGGACATACCATGGCGAACAATTCCTCAAACGCCGGCATGATGCCGGCGAAGGAACTACTGCTCACCGCCGGTCTGGCTAAGGACATGACCGATGCGGAAATTAACGACCTCCTCAGCATCGCGGAGGAGCGCACCTATGCGCGGGATACCCTGATAGTCCAGGAAGACGGCAAGTCCCGCGACTTGTACCTGCTGCGCAAGGGACGAGCCACCGTTCGCATGGCGCTGCCCACCGACCGCGAGAGGGAGGAGATAGTCTATACTATGCGCGACGGGCAGGCTTTCGGAGAGCTGGCTCTGGTGGACGGCTGCCCTCGCTCTGCCAGCATTAAGGCTGAAGACGAAGTGACCACCTATCGCTTCGACTTCGACCGGCTGAGCGCCCTGCTGGAAGAAAAGCCTCATATCGGTTATCTGCTCATGCGCAACATCGCCGCCATAATCTCAGCGCGGATGCGCAACACCAACATGCTGTGGAGGAACTCCATTATATGGTGAACGTAAAGCTTTAGTTTAGAGTTCATGCTTTAGCGTGTTTTCAAGACAACCTGAAGGTTGAACTCTAAACTGTATTTTTAATGACTCGTTAGGTTCTGATACATACCCGGTTCGATTTCCTCACGTTCCGAAAGAACGTCTTTGCGACCCCTGAGAAAGCAGGGGGAAGCAAACTCAATGAGATTGCTTCATCAGCCTTCAGCTGATTCGCAATGACGAACAAGAAACGAAACCGATTACCTTTTAAGTGTATTACTACCTAATAGTACATTACTTTTAGTCATTGAATACTCACTAAGCTCTGATTTTAAACAAGTAGGCGATGAAATTTCCTGAGCTTTCCCGGTGACCCTTCCTCCTGCTGCCCACTCATCGGTTCCCTTCCCGGTCCGTCAAATCGATCCCGACCTGCAGGAGAAACTGGACGCCCTGCCTCACCAGCCCGGCGTCTATCTGTTTAAGGACTCCAAGGGGCGGATAATTTACGTCGGCAAGGCGAAGAGCCTCCGCAGCCGCGTGCGGAGCTACTTCACCGACCGCGACGACGGCCGCTACCAGTTTCCCCGCCTGGTGCGCTCCATCCGCGATGTGGAGGTGCTGCTCACCCGCGACGAGGTGGAAGCGCTCCGCACCGAAGCTGCTCTCATCCGCCAGCACCAGCCCCGCTACAACGTCGATCTAAAAGGCGACAAGAGCTTCCCCTACCTGAAGGTTACCCATGAGCCTTTCCCCCGCGTGTTCCTCACCCGCCAGCCTCGAACCAAAGACGGCGACTACTACGGACCATACACCGACCTCAAACCCACCAAATACCTGCTGCGCATGTTGAAGGGTCAGCTGCAAATCCGCGACTGCAACCTGCCTCTGACACCGGAAGCAGTGGCCAAGGGCAAGTTCAAGATCTGTCTAGACTGTCACCTGCACCGCTGTGGGGGTCCCTGCGAAGGCAAGGTATCTAAGGAAGAATATGCGCTGGGCATCCAGCGCTTCGTTAAGTTTCTACAAGGCAGGCACGACGAAATTATCGTCGCACTGGAAGGGGAGATG
>CAZCEM010000176.1:0-5659 GCA_964497555.1 uncultured bacterium | reverse complement strand
GGAGGAGTTCAAACCAAAAAACAGCAGCAAACAGCAAAAAAATCGGGAGTTTTTCTGCAGACCCTAATTAATTTCAGCCTGGCGTGAGACTAAACGGGAGACAGAATTGGTTCTGTCTCCTGTTTTTCTTAGGGTTCTGCATCGCTTTATTTGTGGTCCAGGGCGCGAACTTTTTCCAATTCGGCCTTCACCTCTTCGACCAGTGGCTGTATAGTGTCCGCACTGAAATCGAACTTGATGTCAGCAGCGTCGAACAGCTTCGGCAGAGGCCGGCTGCCGCCCAATGTCAACGCCCGTTTGTAGGCGCTCACCGCCCCAGTCTGGTCCTGCCGCGCGTTGCGCCATACCTGCAGCGCTCCTAAGAGAGCGATACCGTACTCGATATAGTAGAACGGCACCTCGAAGATGTGAAGCTGCGCGTGCCAACGGTACCTTAATGCCTCCTCAAAGCCCGTGTGGTCAACCCCGGAGCTGAAACGGTTCATGAGACCAATCCAGTGTTGAGCGCGCTCCTCAGAGGTGTGATGGGGATGGGTGTAAATCCAGTGCTGGTAAGCGTCGATGATGGCGATCCAGGGCAGGAGGCTGATGTCGCCTTCTAGATGCTGACGCTTGGCGCGGGCGGCGTCCCCGGGACCATAGAACACCGAAAGGTAAGGAAGCGATAGGTGCTCCATCGACATGGACGCGACCTCGCAGAACTCCATCGGGGCGTGACGATACCCTATGAGCGGCTCCTGACGCGCTAACATGCTGTGGAATGAATGCCCGCCCTCGTGTAGAAGCGTGAACAGGTCGCCGTTGGTGCCGACGGCGTTCATTAAGATGAACGGCAGCCGCAGCTCTTCGAGCGTCTCTTGGTAGCCGCCGGGAGCCTTTCCCTTGCGGCTGTCTAAGTCCAGCAAACTGTTGTCAAGCATGGTCTTGAAATAACCGCCCAGCTCGGGATCCACCTTTTTGAATATCTCATAGCATCCGTCCGCTAATTTGTTGGGGGCATCGAAGGGACGCAGGGGATCCCGACCAAACCGGTCGCAGGCAGTGTCAAAGGGCTTAACCGCGTCAATCCTCAGGGCTCGGCGCCGCTCTTCAGTTATCTCGACACTGACCGGCACGACCAGCTTCTCAACCGCTTCGTGAAACTGCAAGCAATGCTCAGGGGTGTAGTCGAATCGTTCCAGCGACTTGAACATATACGCGCGATAGTCGGGCAAATCAGCGTTTTTTGCGACTTGAACCCTCAGCTTGAGCATTTTATCGAATAGGTCTTCGAACTTATCGACCTCTCGCAGCCGTCTTTCAGTGGAAGCCCGAAAAGCGCTCTCTCGCAGAGGACGGTCTTTCTCCTCGAGAAAAGCCCCCATCTGCTGCATCGTGCGTTCCTTCCCTAAAAACTCGACCGTCAAGGAACCGCACAACTTCTGATACTGCTGCGCGAGCCGGCTCAGATCCGTCTCTAGTGGGATGTTTTCCTCGCGGAACAGTTCGATGGCATTCTTAGCCGAGCGGATGAGCAGCCCGAAGCGTTCCGGATCCAATTCAGACAGATGGGGGGCAGCGACCAGCTTTTGCTGCAAAGCGAAGTCCATCGGGCGCAGACGGGGCTTTATGTTCTCGATGAAGTGGAGATAAGCCTTCTCAGCCTCCGGATCGTCAGTATGCCGGGTCATGGTGATATAGCGGCGGCCGGACTCTTCCGCCACTGCCGCGCCGAGTTCACTTTGGTCCAGCAGCCATGTCTCAATCTCTTCACGGCTGCGGAGCGGCCGGTCGATCAGTTCTTTAAAAAGCAGCTCGATTTGGTCCCAATTGGCTAAGTTGATGTCGTTGGGAACAAACGAGCGGGGGAATTCGCAGGAAGGACGCGGCAATGCTGCCAAGTCGTTGCTTGGATGTCCGGTCAAGTTGAACCTCCGGTTTGTAAGGATGTTAGCTTCTCCGCCGAGAGAGAAGAGACAAAAAAACACGACGTCTGATGGACGCCGTGTATAGTGGTTAATCGGGAGCGAGAGACGGGATTTGAACCCGCGACAGCCACGTTGGCAACGTGGAACTCTACCACTGAGTTACTCTCGCAAAGAAACCGCTTTTAAAGCGTTGAACTAAACCGGCGCATCTGGAGGAGCTTGGTCATCCAGTCCACGGTAGCGGTCCAGAATCTTCCTGCGTCGCCGGCGCAGCTTCTTCTCTTGGCGGCGTGAAACAATATACAAAAACACAAACGCCGCTGCAAGTATAAATATGGCTAACAGCACCGCAGTTTAAGAAATCCTCCCCGGAAAGGTATCAGAACGTTAAAACTTTCGGTATCAATGCGGAAATTTAAATCTTAAGCATATCCCCGTTGTACAGGAACCGCTTGATTTTGCGCGTGGAGGTCTTCTCGAACTCGACCTCCACCAGCCGAAACTTTCGAACCCGCTTATACTCGGAAAGTTCCCTCTGTTTCTCGTTTATCTCCGATTTGATAAGATTATACACATCTTTTGGGGTGGCTCTGATGCTGCGGGCTTCGAAGTGCAGGTCGATCTTTTCGTAGTCGGGGTAGATCAAGGCGCCGACTTCGTCGCCGTAGCCGGATTCTCGCGGGATGCCCAGCACCAGAGCCTCCGCAATGAAGTCACTCATCTTCAAGTAATGCTCGACCTCTTCGGGGTAAACATTCTTGCCGCCGCCGGTTACAAGCATGTTCTTCATCCTGCCCATGATTTGGAGCAGGCTGCCGCTGTGGATCCTACCCAAGTCGCCAGTGTGAAACCAGCCGTCTGCGTCTATGACTTCAGCAGTGGCTTTCTCGTTTTTGAAGTATCCTTTGAAGACATTTGCTCCCTTAATGCAGACCTCACCGACGCCTTGGCTGTTGGGCTCGACAATCTTGCATTCTACGCCCGGAATAGGTGGGCCTACGGTCTCAAGTCGGATGTTCTCAGGCCGATTGACATGGGTTACAGGGCTGGTCTCAGTCAAGCCGTAACCTTGCAGCATGGATATACCCAGTCTGACAAAGAAGCTACCCGTCGCCGGATTCAAGGGTCCTCCGCCGGAAACGAAGTATCGGATGGTGCTGAAGCCGGCTTTATCGCGGACGGACTTGAAAAAGGATTTTCCCAGACCAAAGCCGACCTTTTCACCAACCGTCACCGCCGTGAAAAGCGTGTTGAACAACACTTTAGTTTTGGCGCCCTTCTTGTCGATGCCGCGCCGGATGCCGGCGTGCATTTTCTCGAACAACAGCGGCACCCCAATTAACAGCGTGACCTGGCTTTCCTTGATGTCCGCCATTAAGTCGGCGCTCTTTAGGCTGCGAGCGTAGGTGATGCTGCTGCCGCAGTACAGCGGCAGCAAAAAGCCGGCGGTGCACTCGAAAGCATGGTGAATTGGCAGAACCGAGAGGAACACGTCGCGCGAGTCAAGCTGAAACAGACTGGCACAGGCATTCAGGTTGGAGACGATGTTCATCTGGCTCAGCATTACGCCTTTGCTATAGCCCGTAGTGCCGGAGGTGTAGAGAATTGCCGCTAGGTCATCCATGCTGCGCTTGGGAAAGGGGTGGTTCAGATTTTCCGCATCTTGGAGGATTTGCCCGAAGTCGTGCTCGACGTCTCTCTGACCAGCATCGAAACAGACCCTCTTTCTCAGTGTCTTCACGTGCTCCATCTCGCTTATATGCGTCAGCATTTTCGCTGAGACGAACAGTATTTTGGCGCCGGAATCCGACAGTATGTGTCTTATGCCGGAAGGGGGCATAAGGCTGTCCACCGGCACCGCCACCGCCCCAGCCCGCTGGACTCCAAGGTAAGTCATCCCCCACTCGGGACGATTCTCACTTAGCACCGCCACGCGGTCATCCGGCTTGACTCCCTGCTCAATCAGCCAGTGCGCGAGCAAGGCCACTCGACGGTTAAACTCGGTATAAGTTAGCACGTCATAATGGTCCGGGCCCCAAGCGCGCATCACCGGCAGCGAGCCGAAGTCCTCAGCGTTTCGCTCGGCAAGTTCACCCAACGGGAACAATCCGCGCGCGGGGGCATTTATGGCGTCATGACGGTTCATGCTCAATCCCGAATTGATGGTCTCCGGCTCAATTCCGACCTAAGGAAGCGCTTATGACGCCTCGAAACTCTCACTAAACACGTCTTCTGGCTTGTCCGTCTTACGCCACACCTCTACTATCCCCCGTGAATCAAAGGCGAGCTTGGCTGGTCTTGGAAAACCGCAGCTATTGGACGCGAAATGGTCGGCGCAATAAGCGCCTGTCATTTTAATCAGCGCCAGGTCGCCGGGCAAAGGCAAGCGATTCAACTTCACCTTGACCTTGCTGATCATATCGCCGGTGAAGCAGAGCCGTCCGGCTAAAAACGCCTCAACCGGAGTGTCGTCATCCCGGCGGGGCAGGATTTCCACCGGGAAGATATCCGGTGTGATTAGATTGGTGCCCTGGTTGACGATGCCCATGTCCAGCGCCACCACGTAATTGCCAAGCACTTTTTTAGTCGAGACGACCTCCGCGGCAGTGCAGCCCGCTGAACTTAAGAGCGCCCGCCCCGGTTCGACTATCAAGCGCGGCGTGCCTAACCGCTTCAAGCGCTCGACCACTGAAGCGCCTTCCTCACCAATCCGAGTGAGAATCCGCTTGAACATCTCGGCGCCAGGATGTTCCGTCCAGTATGCCTTTCCAATCCATTCTGCGCCCTCTGGCGGCGGCGCTCCCTTTAGGTAGGTGTAACCCAGGGGAGCGTTGTCCCAGGTCACCCATTCAGAGGTCGGCAGCTCACCGCGCAGTTGACGGCGCAGGCGAGCCTGGAATTCGAGCCAATCCGCCTTTGGCAGGTAATTCAACGGATAGCCGCCGCCGAGGTCGAGGGTTTTCACCGGCAAGCCCTTCGCCGCGGAAATCGCCGCCAGGTCGATTAAATAGTCAAACAGCCGGTCATAGCCGTAGGCGTGGCAGATCTGAGTGCCGATATGCGCGGAGAAGCCTTCAAAATCTATAAACCTCAGCTTAAGGATTCTTTCAAGCAGAGGTTCAAGTTCACCGTGCGGGAAGCCGAATTTAGTCCACGGGCCGGCGGTCGATTGGTCGGCTGAAGTCAGCCCTTCCAGCGGCATTCCCGACACTCGGATGAGAATCCGAGCCGGACGGGCTGTGGATTTGCCCAGTGCATTTAGGCTGTCAAGTTCGTGAAGGTTGTCCACCGCGCACAGACAGCCTTGGCTGACAATCAGACGCAGATAGCGGTCGGTCTTGGCGTTGCCGTTGCAGACTATCCGCGCGGGGGGGATTCCTTCCTCCAGAGCGGTCAGCAGCTCATATTCCGAAACGGAGTCAATCCCCGCGCCTAACTCCGCCATAAGCCTGACGGCGCCGCGGCAGGGATTCGATTTAACCGCGAAACAGACCTGCGCGGCAGGATAATGGCGGTCCACGACGAGTTGAAAGGCTTCCAGACTGCGCTTGACTTCCTCCTTGGAAATTAGATGCAAGGGCAATCCGAAAGCCTTTTTTAAAGAGATAAGGGTTGAATAGTCCGGATAGGGAGCCGCTTCTTGGATTTTTATCACTAACGAAACCTCGTTTTCCGCCAAGATATATTAAGGGGTGTATTTTCTTTTGAACATTGAAAAAATGCGTCGAAGACGCATCATTCCAGCGAAAGCT
>CAZCEM010000175.1:0-5670 GCA_964497555.1 uncultured bacterium | reverse complement strand
ACGACCCTTCGGTGCTGGGGCCCCTGGGCGCTTCGCTGGCCGTCAACCTGTCGGATCTCCCCATGAACGAAGCCGTCGCCTCGGTCAAGGTTGGACTCATCGACGGCGAGTTCGTGGTCAATCCAACCTATACCCAGATGGAGACTAGCAAGCTGGACCTGTATCTAGCAGGCTCAGCCGAGGCAATCACCATGGTGGAAGGCTCTGGCAGGGAAGTATCCAACCGAGAACTCATCGACGCGCTGTTCTTCGGGCATGAGGAGATAAAGAAGATAGTCGCGTTCCAGAAGGAAATAATCGCGGAACTGCGCAAGCCGACCCGCGAGTACTCGCTGACTTCAAAAGACGAGGAATTAGCGGCACGCATCGCTGAAAACGGGATGGATGCCATCCGCGAGATTGCCATGCAGACCGATAAATCCGAGCGGAAGCGTTTGACCAGCGAGTTGACCGCACGGTTCCTGGAAGGCGTTGAACCTGACGACTGGGTGAAAATCCAAACCGTCAATGACACCATCACCGAACTGCTTAGGACGGAGGTCCGTCGGAACATCCTCGAGAAGAACCTGCGGCTGGACGGACGCGGCAACACCGACATCCGCCCCATCGACTGCATGTTGGGCGTCCTGCCGCGGGCGCACGGCTCGTCGCTGTTCACTCGGGGACAGACGCAGGCCTTGGGCACCGTGACGCTGGGCACCAAGCTGGACGAGCAGCGCATCGACCAGCTCGACGAGGACGGCTTCCGCCGTTACATGCTGCACTATAACTTCCCGCCCTACTGCACCGGCGAGATCAAAACCAGTTTCTCGACCTCCCGCCGGGAAGTCGGGCATGGCAAATTGGGCGAACGCGCCATCGAAGCGGTCATCCCCGACTGGAATGACTTCCCCTACACCATCCGCATTGTCTCCGAGATTATGGAGTCCAACGGCTCTTCGTCCATGGCGTCGGTCTGCGCCGGTTCGCTGGCGTTGATGGACGCGGGAGTGCCGATAACCAAACCGGTGGCGGGCATCGCGATGGGCTTGATTAAAGAAGGCGACCAGCATCGGATTCTCACCGACATCTTAGGCGACGAAGATCATCTCGGCGACATGGACTTTAAGGTGGCGGGTACGCGCGACGGCATCACAGCTTTCCAGATGGACATCAAGATTGGGGGCATTTCGCCGGAATTGATGGCGGAAGCGCTGGAGCAAGCCCGCGCGGCGCGGCTGAAGATTCTGGATATCATGGACGCAACTATTGCTCAGCCCCGCGCGCAGCTCTCGCCTTACGCGCCCAAGTTCATCACCCTGAAGATACCGGTGGACCGCATCGGCGCGCTGATAGGCCCCGGCGGGAAGATAATCCGTGAAATTATCGCCAGCACCGGAGCCACCATCGACGTCGAAGACGACGGCACCGTGCGCATCGGTGCCGAGAACCGCGAAGCCGGCGAAGCCGCGCGCCAGCGGGTGGAAGCGGTTACACAGGTCCCCGAAGAAGGCAAGATATACAAGGGCAAGGTCAAGCGCATCACCAACTTCGGCGCCTTTGTGGAGATTCTGCCGGGCGTCGAAGGACTGATGCACATATCCAACATCGAGCACCGCCGCATCAACCGCGTAGAAGACGTGTTGAGTCTGGGCGACGAAGTCGAAGTGAAGTTGATGAGGCTGGAGCCCGACGGCAAGATGGACTTGTCCCGGAAGGCTTTGCTGCCCAATCCCTTTGGGAATGGTGATGACCGTCCGCGTTACGGCGACAGCCGTCCCCGGTACGAGCGAGGCGGCGGGCGTTCGGGCGGCGGCTCGCGCTACGGTGGACGTGAAGACCGCGAGATCCGTCGAGACCGCGACAGCGGTGAAAATCGCGGCGGCCGAGACAGCGGCGGTTTTCACCGCGTCAACGAAAACGGCGATTTCTTCGACGAACGCGACCGCGAATATCGCGGCGGTCGGGAAGGCGGTTCCGGTGGTGGGCGCGATAGCGGTGGATTCCGTCGATAAACATGGCGCCTTTGAAGTCTGAACTCACCTACCAACGCCATGAGCTTGACAGCGGCATCCGCGTCGTCACCGAGCGGATGCCGCAGATCCGATCGCTTGCTTTAGGCTTCTGGTTCAACACGGGCAGCCGCGACGAGCCGGATGAGTTGTCCGGAATCTCGCACTTCCTCGAACACATGAACTTCAAGGGCACCCGGAAGCGCAGCGCGGCGGCAATAGTCCGTCAGATCGAGGGACGAGGCGGTCATCTGAACGCCTTCACCTCAAAGGAAGCAACCTGCTATTACGCCCGTGTCATCGACAGCCAGCTTGCGCCGACGCTGGCAGTCATCGCTGACATCACCCGCAATTCGCTCTATGAACCTGACGACCTCGAGCGCGAACGCAAGGTCATCCTCGAAGAGCTGAAAAACCTTGAGGATACACCGGATGACCTCGTTTTCGAGCAGTTCGAGGCTCAGGTATTCAGCGGACATTCGCTGGGCTGGTCGGTGCTTGGACAGCGGGAATCGCTTCAGGGGATTGACCAGGAGAAGTTGATCCATTACCGAAACACTCATTATACAGGTCCGGCATTAGTCGTGGCTGCAGCGGGCAATTTGGAGCACAACAGCCTTGTCCGGCTGGTGGAGCGTCATTTCGATTATGCCGGCGACCCCCCGCGGCCGCGAACGTCTCCCGACAACATCACAGCGCAGCTTTACCGTCAAGATTTATATACTAATACGCAGCAGGCGCACATCTGCTGGGGATGCCGCGCTTATCGCTACGACGACCCCCGAAAGTATTCCCTGCTGGTGATGAACACCCTGCTCGGCGATGGCATGAGTTCCCGGCTTTTCCAGAACATCCGCGAGCGGCATGGACTCGCCTATTCGGTGTTTTCCTTTTTCGAATCCTACCTTGACACCGGGCTTTTCGGCGTCTATGCCGGAACTGAACCGCGCAGTGCCAAAGCGGTGCTGCGGCTCATTGAGCACGAGGTCGAGAACCTGACCCAAAAGCCCATATCAAATGGATTGCTGGAGCGCACTAAGGACCAACTGAAGGGCAACCTGTTGCTGGGTTTGGAATCGCCGACCAATCGCATGTACCGCCTAGCGCGGATGGAACTATACACCGGCGAGTGGCGTTCATTGGACGACGTTACCGCGTGCATCGATGCTGTGACCGTTGAATCAGTCCAGGAAGCAGCATGCGACTTGTTGACAGACAAGCCGCTTTTCAATACAATTCTCTGGCCCAACTTATAAGGAGCAATCATGTTAATTGGGGTACCCAAGGAAATAAAGACCGCAGAAGCTCGAATCGCTCTACCGCCATCGGGGGTGGAGACCTTGGTTCATGCGGGACACGAGGTGTTAGTCCAGACCGGCGGGGGTTTGGGCAGCGCATTTGCGGATGAAGAATACATTCGCGCCGGCGCTAAGTTGGTTTCCGATGCTAAGGAAATCTGGCGGAAGGCGGAAATGATAATCAAGGTCAAAGAGCCGCTGGAAGAGGAATGGCCCCTGATTCGCAAAGGACAAACCCTCTTTACTTATTTTCATTTCGCATCATCCGAAGTATTAACTCGAAATATACTGGAGAGCGGCTGTGTCGCCATTGCTTATGAGACCGTCACCACCTCCGATGGGAGGCTGCCGCTGCTGGAACCGATGAGCGAGGTTGCCGGCCGGCTGGCGGTTCAGGAAGGCACTAAGTACTTGGAAGCAGCGATGGGCGGCCGCGGCGTGCTTCTGGGCGGCGTGCCCGGGGTGCTGCCGGGGGAGGTCGGCATCATCGGCGGCGGCGTAGTGGGCATCAACGCCGCCAAAATGGCAGCCGGACTGGGCGCGCACGTAACCGTTCTGGACATAGACATCGACCGCCTGCGCTATCTTGACGACGTGATGCCGCCCAACGTCGATACGATGTATTCCAACGCGCATAACATCCGCGCCGTCATCAGCAAGGTTGACCTGCTGATTGGAGCGGTGTTGATCCCCGGTGCCAAGGCGCCTTGGCTGGTGACGCGCGATATGTTGAAGTTGATGAAGCCCGGCTCAGTCATTGTGGATGTGGCTGTCGATCAGGGCGGCTGCGTGGAGACCATAAGACCGACTTACCACACCAATCCCATTTACGTCGTGGATGACGTGATACATTATGCAGTAGCCAACATGCCCGGGGCGGTGCCGCTAACATCGACGCTGGCGTTGACCAACGCCTCTATTCCCTACGCCCTTCAGATAGCCAACAAGGGTTGGAAGCGGGCAGCCATCGACAATCCCGAGATTCGCTCCGGCATCAACATGATCGACCATAAGATAACATGGAAGGGAGTTGCCGATGCCTTCGGGCTGGAATACACACCCATCAAAGAGGCGCTTGGTCTATAGTGCCGCTCGAAGTACTCCTGAAGCAGCTGCCGCGTGCTGCTGGGCTGCCTCTACCGGCCTACGCCAGTCCTGGCGCAGCGGGAATGGACCTCTGCGCAGCGGTGGACGATGAACTGACGATCTTACCGGGAGCGACCACGGCGGTGCCGACGGGCATCGCTGTGGCGCTTCCGGCAGGCTTGGAGGGGCAGGTGCGGCCTCGCAGCGGACTGGCGCGGGAGCGCGGAGTGACGGTGCTGAACGCGCCGGGGACCATCGACTCCGATTACCGCGGTGAGATTGAAGTGCTGCTCATCAACCATTCCAACGTCGTATATAGAGTCCGTCGAGGCGACCGCATCGCGCAAATCGTATTCAATCGCGTCGAAAGGGCCGAGTGGCGTCCCGTCGAGGAACTGCCGTCAAGCGAACGAGCCGAGGGAGGCTTTGGCCACACCGGTCGGTGAACCATCGCTGCCACCGGCGCTGTTGTATCATAAAATTACGCCGGATTGGGAAGCGGGTGTCACTTGGCTGCCGCCGGGACGGTTTCAGCGACAGATGCGGCTGTTATCGGAGCGGAGCTGGCGAACCATCCTGCCGAGTGAACTGCCAAGTCGTTCCGAGGATGTCTTTGCGAACGAAGTGAAGCAATGTCAACACTTCGTAAATCCAGTAATATCATTAGATTGCCTCGCTTCGCCCGCAAAGACGGAGTCCATTTCCAGCATTATGGAACAACCTCTATCGAGCGGTGAACCTGCGGCTGGGATTGACAAACGATGTCTGCTGGCGTTCGACGACGGCTACGAGTCGGTCTTTCAGTACGCCCTGCCAATCTGCGAGGAGTTCGGTTTTCAAGGGATGGTATTTCTGCCTTCGGGGCTGATGGATCGGCCAAACGCATGGGATTACCACTTCTTCGGACGGACGTCGCAGCATATAAACGAATCGCAGGTTCGTGAGTTATTGCGTTGCGGCTGGGAAATTGGCTCGCATTCGGTGGACCACGTGTCATTGAGGGAGCTTAAGCCGTGCGAGTTGCAGCGGCAGTTGCGGCAGTCGCGGATGGAATTGGAGGAGCGTTTCAGTGCGCCGGTAAGATGGGTGTCGTTTCCTTTTGGGCGATACAACCGCGACACCGTTACTGCTGCGGTCGAATGCGGGTATGAAGGTGCGGTGGTGTCGGTGAAGCGGCGGATAACGCTGCCGTCGGGATTTCGGTTGTGGCTGGCTGATGCAGTGTATTTGTTTGACCCGGACAAGCTGGTGGCACGGCGGGTTGAGCGGGGACAGTTGTATGGGCTGGGACGGCG
>CAZCEM010000174.1:0-5676 GCA_964497555.1 uncultured bacterium | reverse complement strand
CAACTCCGGATGAATTATCTGGTCAATCCCCAGCTCGGCGAGGTTGACGGGAATGCCCGGTTTGGAGTATTCCTGATTGCGAACGCGGGCTATGCGGGTGCGTGTGCCCATCTGTTTCGCCAGCATACAGGCGACGATGTTCACTTCATCGACCGACGTTACCGCAATCAGCAGGTCAGCAGTCTCAACACCCGCTTCCATCAAGGTCTTTATCGAAGTGCCTCGGCCCTGGATTGCCAGAACATCCAATGTGTTCCGAGCGCGGTCGACGAGGTCCGGGTCCATGTCAACAATGGAGACCTCGTGATTCTGCCAGGACAGCGTCTTCGCCAGATGCCGCCCCACCTCTCCCGCGCCGACGATAACTATCCTCATGGATTATTCCTTATCCTTGGCGGTGATGACCGTCAGTCCGTCCATATAGGACCGCAGCACCGGAGGAATCGCCACCGAACCTTCCTCGGTCTGATTGTTCTCCAACAGCGACACCAGTAATCTTGATGTCGCCAGCCCCGAGCCGTTTAAGATATGCGGGAACACCAGCCGGCCTTCGCGCGAACGGAATCGAATGTTGGCGCGTCGAGCTTGAAAGTCGCGGCAGTTGCTGACCGACGACACCTCCAGCCACTTCCCGCCGTCAGCCGGCGCCCAGGCCTCCAGATCATAACAAGCCGCCGCGTTGAAGCTGACGTCGCCCGCGCACAGCCTGACCACTCGATACGGCAGCTCCAGTTTCTGGAGGATGCTCTCAGCGTGCCCTAACATCTCCAGCCAGGCGGCGTCCGAATCCTCCGGACGCTCGAATCTCACCATCTCGACCTTGTTGAATTGATGGGTGCGCAGAAAACCGCGGGTGGCACGCCCGTAAGTGCCAGCTTCCCGCCTGAAACAGGGCGAATACGCCGTGTATTTCAGCGGCAGTTGAGCCTCCTCCAGTATCTCCCCGCGATGCAGGTTGATTAAGGTCACTTCGGAAGTCGGGATGAGAAACAGGTCTTCCCGTTCGCAGTGGTACATGTCGTCTTCGAGCTTGGGGATTTGCCCGGAGCCGAGCATGGTGTCCCGGTTGGCGACGAACGGCGTCATCATCTCCCGGTAGCCGTGCGCGCGGGTTTGGACGTCCAGCATAAAGTTTATCAAGCCCCTCTCCAGCCTGGCGCCCAAACCGCTCCACACGGGAAATCCTGAGCCGGCCACCTTGCCTCCGCGCTGAAAGTCCAGTATCCCCAGCCGCTCGGCCAAGTCAATATGGTCCTTCAAGGGAAAGTCGAATGCCGGCGGCTGACCCTCGTATCTCTCAACCACATTCTCCTGCGGGGAGAAGCCGTCGGGAGTGGATTGAGCGGGAAGGTTGGGATAGGACAACAGCCATTCGCGGGTTAGGGCATCCAGTTCCTTCTCCCGCTCTTCTCCCGACTTTATCCGCTGACCCAGATCGCGCATCTGCTCTTCGAGTACCGCGGTGTCCTGCCGGGCTCGTTTTTTAAGCCCAATATCCTTGGAAACGGCGTTGCGTTCCCGCCGCATGTCGTCCAGTTTAGTGGTGAGGTCGCGTTTCTCTTCGTCATAGGCCAGCAGTCGGTCGAGGTCGATATCGACGCTCCGTCGTTTGAGCTGTCTGAGAAATTCAGATGGATCTTGACGTATGATCTTTATGTCGTGCATCGTTAATGTCCTTCGCCTTGAAGCACTCTCACAATGGTGGAGAAGAGGATTCTTAGATCCAAGGATAGCGAAATATGGTTGATGTAAAACAAATCGTAGCGTGTTTTCTCCTGCACGTCGGCGATGGATTCGTCGTACTTATGCCGCACCTGCGCCCAGCCGGTAATGCCCGGCCGGATGCACATGCGGCGGTGATAGAGCGGTATCAGCTCCTTGAATTGGTCAACAAACTTGCGCCGTTCCGGTCGAGGTCCCACCAGCGACATATCGCCCTTGAGGATGTTGTAAAATTGCGGCAGTTCATCAATATGGGTGCGGCGCAGAAACTTGCCCACTCTGGTAACGCGAGGGTCGTGTTTGGAAGCCCACACCGCGCCGCTCAGCTTCTCAGCGTCCTTGACCATCGAACGATATTTATAAAGGTAAAACTCACGCCCGTTCCGCCCCACCCGCGACTGCCGGTAAAACACAGGTCCGACAGAATCAAGTTTTATCGCCAAGGCGATAAAAGACGTAATTATCGCTAAAACGACCATCATCAACGACGCAGCGATAATATCAAGGGAGCGCTTCACGAAGCGAACCGGCAGCGAGACATGCTGCGCCGACACCTCCACCAGCGGCAGACCGTGAATGTCCACGGATTTTACGAGACCCATGACCATCTCGTAATAACTGGCCACCAACATCAGTCGAACCTTGTACTCAGCGCATCGGTCAAAAACCTCCAAGATGGCTTCGTTCGACTGCTGCTCCGGCGCGACTATGACAAACTCGACCTTCAGCGACTGGATTAAATCCGGCAAATACTCTACAAGTCCTAAAAACTTGGGCTTGTCAGGCAACTCATCAGGCTTCCTATCGCTGGCAAAGCCGAGAATTTGAAAACCCCACACCGGATCGTAGTGAAGCTGTTTGTATAATCTTAAACTTAAATCCGAATAGCCCACTATTAAGGTCTTCCATAAGCCGTAACCCTGTCTTCTCATCCAGCGCTGATAAACTCTAATCCATACACGGAAGGTGGTCATAAAAAGACAGAGCAGACCGCCATAGGTCAGCAGGAAGATGCGGCTGACCTTCATCGGCGCGTTGGGGTCATAGGTCAGCAGAAACAGCACCAACATGCCCCAAATTACTGTGCCCACGCAACGGCTGAACTCCTCATATTTGGAAATCGATATCGGCGTCTTATACATGCCGCGAATCAACATCAAGAACCACCAGAATACAATTAATAAAACCAGCGGCTCAACGTGAACCACCACCTCCGGCGGAACGAGGTTGGGAAACCAGCCGCTCTGGAATCGCAGCACGAAGTTCAAGCGCCACGCCAGCGAAGCGGCGGCGGCGTCGGCTATCAGCAGCAAGATGACTATCAGGCTTCTCATCAGGCTGACACAGTTCCTTTCAGAGCCATCTTTAAACCCTGTAAAACCCGCTCAACCGTTAAGTTTTCCAGACATCGGATGCTGTCGAAAAGACATCCCTTAAAAACTGTGAAATAACAAGGACTGCACGGTAGTCCGCTGGAAACACCCACCGCAAAAGGACCCGGCGGCAGTTTGTGCTCGATTCCGGTGGGTCCGAAGAGGCCCACGCAAGGAACTCCCACCGCTGCCGCGATATGCAGGGGTCCGCTGTCATTGGACACCGCGGCGGTCGATTGCGCCATAACCGCCGCTGAAATTCGCATCGGAAGCTGTCCACAGAGGTTGACCACCCCCTCGCCAACCGCCTTCTTAACCTGTTCAGCGGCTTCGACATCCGAGTTTCCACCCATCAGCGCTACGGCGTAAGGCAATTCTCTCGTAATCCGCTGCACTAGCGACTGGAAATGCGCGAGGCCCCATCTCTTCTCTAATCCGTCCGCGCCGGGATTGGATCCGCCGCCTGGGAAAACCGAAATGAATGAGCCCGGCTCAAGCCCGACTTCGCCTAAAAGCAGGGACGCGGTTCTCTTTTCTTCCTCTTGAATGAACCAGCGATAACGAAGGTCGGCCAAGCGCGCCGGCTCCTCGCGTCGTCCGGTTAGCTCGCTTAGGGCTTCATCCACCAGCTCGCAGTTTGTCAGGGCGCTGTGACGGTCTTCATCTAACAAGACGCATCTACCCGCGGCCTTCCTGCCGAACCGAAAGCGCCGCGAAATCCCCGCCAGCGCGATAAAGGCGTCAATGGCTGGATGGACATGGAAAATGACCGCTGCATCGTAGCTGCGGCGTCTCAGTTTATACAATAGAGACAATAAAGGCGCCCCGGACGCTGGTTTCGGTTTGAAGAACAGCGAATCCGGCGCGGCAATTATCTGGTTCAAGTCAGGATTGCCTACCGCTGCCGGCGCAGTCCATTCGGTGGTCAGGAGATCCAGCCGCGTCTGTGGCAAGGTCTCCTTCAGCCGCCGGATGGCGGGCGTGGCGATGACAAAGTCGCCGAGCGCGTGCAGCTTGACGATAAGTATGCGGTTCATCTACTGTTTATGGCTGAACTTCCACCGGTCGTCGCGGCGGGCGCAGCTCCCGCTCGAACCAGCCCTGTCTCAGCAGCGACTTTATCGCCCATTTATAACCCAACCGAGCCTCAACGCCCGCTCGGGTAAAATGAGTCAACACCCACCTCAGCGCTAGCATTTTAATCCAGGTCCAGCGGGAAACTGCGGCCGATAAGCGGCTGTAGTGCTTTCTCAGATATAGGTCCCGGCTATAAGCCGCTGAAGCCGTCGCCAGAGCACTGTCCTTCAGCGCCGTGCTCCCGCCGATGTGCCGGACCTTCGCAGTGGGATTGTACATTACTTTCCAACTGAGTTTTCGCACCCGGCAGCATAGGTCTTCCTCCTCCGAGTACAGGAAAAATCCCTCATCCATCCCGCCGGCTTGCTCCCAGACCTCTCGTCGTATCATCATCGCCGCGCCTAACACCCGGTCCACCTCCACCGGTGCCTTAGGCAGCTGTCGTGCCAACACCCATCGCCCGTCGATGCGGTTTATGGGGAACAGGCGCTGCAGCCCCAGTGCTGAAAACACCGAATAGAGGGGCGTTGTGAAGCAAAAGAACGAAACTGCCGGCTCATCCTTCGATCCAATTATCGCCGGCGCGACTATCCCCGCCTCCGGATGCTCCCTCAGGTACCGTGCAAGGATTCTTAGAGCAGCGGGCTTAATCTCCGCATCGGGATTCAACAGGAAAATCCAGTCCCCTTCCGCCTCCTGTCCGCCTCGATTATTGCCGGTCGCAAAGCCGCCGTTTGATCCACTTTCAATAAGAGTTACTTCCGGGAAGAATTCTCTGACAATTTCTATGCCTCTATCGGCTGAGGCGTTATCGACCACGACGACTTTAATGCTGGAATAATCCTCTACGGCTCGCAGGGCGGTCAGGCAGTTGCCAATACAATCCTCCGCGTTATAGGCCACGATGATGACTGTGCCCTCCAAGTCAGCATATCCTTAGAATCTGACGGTACATCCTCGCGGTCTGAAACGAAGTCCGGGCGATGTCCAGCCGTTTAAGAGCGTAGTCCCGGCAGCGGCGGGAATAATCGGCTCGGTTGGCAAGCTCTTCCTTAATCTGCTGAAAGCTGTCCCGGTCCTCTTCATCTACGACAACGCCAAGCCCCCACTTCTCCACCTGACCGGTCACGTATTTGCCGATTCTTTTATCCACCACCAACGGCACGCCGCAAGCCAGATATTCCGCAAATTTGACCGGCCAACTGACCTCAGGATTAAAACCCAAGATTAAGCCGAGGTCTCCACGCGCCATCTGCTCCGGCACCTCAGAAGGCGGAAAGCTCGCGGCAAACCAATCGGATTCGCCAATTCCCAGGCTCTGAAAGGCTGTCCAAATCTTCTGCCGGTCAAAATGAGATATTATATACAGCCTTAAGTTAGGGATAACGGATTTCGCCGCCAGAAAATGCGAGCCGACCCGTTGAGGATGATACCAGGCGCTCTCCATGCCGCCGCAAAAGACCAGCGTCGGCGTGTCCGTCAGGCTTACTTGCCGGGACCTGTC
>CAZCEM010000173.1:0-5685 GCA_964497555.1 uncultured bacterium | reverse complement strand
TTTGTATTTCCCCCCTGCAAGCAGGGGGGAAATGTCGGGCGAGACGCCCGACCTATGCGGCTGGAGGGAGCTATTTTCTGGGAAATGACAGTGCGAAACTTCATTAAGAACCGGGCTTCTCAGCCAGTGGCTGCTCCCCGGTCGTTTCCTGATCCGATTCCTCCGTCGTCTGTCCCGGATAGGCGATTCTCTGGTGATAAATTCCGGTGAGCACTTGAATAAATGCCTTTTGAATGGCAGCTACTTCCTTAATTGTCAGCGGGCACTCATCCATATCGCCATCGGCTAACCGCGCTTTTATCAGCTTGGAGACCGTCTTCTCTAATTCTTCCTGATTTTTACTATCGAGGGACCTCGCGGCGGCTTCAACAACGTCTGCCAGCATCAATATCCCGGTCTCCTTGGAGTGTGGATCCGGTCCGGGATAGCGGAATTTCTGTTCATCCACATCCTCACCCAGCTCTTTGACGGCTTTGGCATAAAAATAAGCCAAGCGGCTTTTGCCGTGATGCTCGCTGATGAAGGCTTTTATCTGCTCCGGCAGGCGATGTTTTTCCGCCAGCTCAAGACCCCGGGCTACATGCTTTATCACCATTTGCGCGGATTTGGACGGCGGCAGCTTGTCGTGGATGTTCTCAGAACCCGTCTCCTGATTCTCGATGAAATACTCGCGATTCTCAATCTTGCCAATGTCGTGATAATAAGCCCCCGCGCGGGTCAGGAGGGCATTGGCGCCGATGGCGCGAGCCGCTGACTCCGCCAGGCTGCTGACCATTATGCTGTGGTGGTAAGTGCCGGGCGATTTCATAGCCAGCTCCCGCAGCAGCGGGCGATTCAAATCAATCAACTCCAACAGGGACAGGTCAGTTGTAATACGAAACAGGTTTTCAAAGATGTAGATTAAACCCAGCACGAGGATTGGAGCCAGCACCGCATTGGCGCCAGCCACGATGAAATCCATCCACAACGGCGAATCAGACGTGAACCTTCCAAAATGCAGCGCCGGCACCAACAAGGCATAGGTCAGACCCAGATAAACGGTCACCGCCATCACGTCCCCGCGGGTTTTTATATACCTCACCGCTAATATCGTCACGCTCCCTATGACCAAGGCGCTCACAGCCGCAGGAAAATCGTTGCCACGAAGCAAACCCGACACCATCGCCATCGCCACTACACTCAGCAACGCCACCGAGCGGTCAATCAGTATCCCCAACAACATGGCGAGCAGCGCCGCGGGAAAAAGGAACCGCGACAAACCCATACCAACCGGCACACAGGCTTGAAATATATGAACCAGCGAAAAAACCAGCGCTATCAATACAATATACTTCCATTGCCGCCAGATTGGCTGACGCGTCAGAGCGATACAAATCCACAACAGGCCGACCACAATGCTGAATATAACGACGGTTGCCGCAATCGGCAGAAGAACCCTGAAGCCGCCTCTTTCAAGGTCCATTTCACGCTGCTTCACCGCTAAAGACCTGAGCTTAGCAAGATGCTCCTGCGTTACGCGGATGTTCTTGTCAATAATCAACTCGTCTTTTTTAACCAGACCGTCAGCCGTAGCGACCCTCCTTATCGCCGCCTCCCGCCGGGCATTGGTCTCGATTTCATTATAGATGACATTAGGCGCGATAAAGGCGCGAGCCAACTCCTGCGCTGCGATGACAATGCCAGGCGTATAATTGGCTTCAAGGTGTTGTTGCGACAGAGATTTGCTGATTCGATCCAGAACCTCCGGCAGAGATAACATACGGCTCAATTCAAGCGGCGCTTCTTCGCCTTCGTACTGCATCATCACCTGGTTCGTCGGATTCAGCAGGTTCTCCTTAGGAACATTGATGATGCCTTGATTATAGACGTCTCTTAAAAGGGGATCAAGGACGGATTCGAAGAAATTAAAAAAGGCTCCAGGGGATTTTCTCTGGTCAAATTGATATAACACCGCTAAGATCCGCCAAGTCGCCTCGGGTAATTTAATTCCGAAACCTCCGTTAATGTTGTCATAAGCCTTCTGAATCGCCTGTTCTTCCTCCGGCGTGATTTTACTTGCGCTGTCTTCTAATCCTTGAAAGTAGCTCTCAGGAAATCCCAACAGCGCCTGAAAAAGCTCCTGCGACAGCCTTAGCATTTCCCGCCGGTTTCCCTTACCGATAGAATCCACTCGAATCACAATCGGCACTATCTTTTCCGCGGCTTCGCGCCGCTCCTCCTCCAGCACGTCCTGAGGTTTCATGACCTCGAAATCAAACGGCGCGATAATTTTCTCATGTGAGATGCTTCCCTCGGATAAACGGGCGAATTCCAGCGACTTCTCTCGCGGCGTCAGGAAGGTGAACAAGGCTATCAAATATAGGCCTATCACCCAATGCCACCACCGGGTGAGTTTCCAGGCTGCAGAGTCCTGCTGCTTCTCAGGAGATTCCGAAAACATTATTCCTTTTTATGCTCCCCATTGTAGGCTCGCAGGATGTCGGCGACCAACCGGTGGCGAACGACGTCCTTTTCGCTGAATTCAATGAATCCAATCCCCTCGACTTTTATTAAAATATCCCTTGCTTCAAATAGTCCCGATTCGCGGGGAACGGGCAGATCAACCTGTGTCAAGTCGCCGGTCAAGACAGCTCGTGACGAGTCTCCCAACCGCGTCAGAAACATCTTCATCTGACCGGAGGTCGTGTTCTGGGCTTCGTCCAGAATCACAAAGGCATGATTCAGCGTGCGTCCTCGCATATAAGCCAGGGGCGCGACCTCAATGCTGCCCCGCTCTATCAGCCTTCGAACCCTTTCCCGGGTGAGCATGTCGTCGAGCGCGTCGTAAAGAGGCCGAAAGTAGGGATCAACCTTTTCGAGGATGTCGCCGGGAAGGAAGCCCAACCTCTCACCGGTCTCCAACACCGGTCGCGTGAGGATTATTTTCTCCACGAGTTTGCGCTGAAAAGACTCCACCGCCTTGGCCACGGCCAAATAGGTCTTCCCTGTGCCGGCGGGACCGATGGCGAATACGATGGAAAGTTTTTCCATCATACGGAGGTAGCGGGCTTGATTGAAACCGCGGGTTTGAATAGTGCCGCAAGGCGTGTCAATCGCCAGCACGTCGCGGTCCGGCTGACGGGAGCTTTCAACAGGCGTTCCGAGGCCGGCGAGGCGGAGAACCGTGTCGATGTCAGCCAGCGTTACATGCTTTCGCTCTGCGTACATGGATTCCAAATCGAGAAACACCCGCCTTATCTTGGAAGCCTCACCCGGGGGACCCTTGACAATGATTCGGTCGCCGCGAACAACCAACTGCGACTGAAAACGCCCTTCCAGGTAACGAAGGTTGGAGTCTTCGACGCCCAGCAGGCGAGGAATAATCCCTCCGTCAAGATCGATGAATACTTGTTCTGACTCTTCCGCCATGCCTTGACAAAAATAAACCCCTATCTGCAGCGTCAGGCCGCAGATAGGGGTGTTAAACTTAAAATGGCAGTGACCGAACCGAACAAAGTTGCAGGTTCGTCTGAATCGACAAACAGTGATTGAAGCTCAATCGCGCGGAATGGTGAGGATCATTTCCGGAAAGATCCGGTTGGGATCGGAAATGAAACCATTGGCTTTGTTTGCCTGATATATCTTCGTCCACTTGAATGGGTCGCCGTAAACTTCACTTAAGCCGGCAATCTTGGACAGGTACTCGCCCTTAGCAACCAAGTGTTCATCCCGTCCAATCTGCCTCGGTATCATCAGCCGCTGGTCGGGATATATCAAATCCGGATTCTTGATCTGATCCCGATTGCCACTGTAGATGCGCATCCACTTCCAAGGATCGCTGTAAATATCCTTCTTCCCGGAGATTCGCCAAAGGTAGTCGCCGCGAATGACGGTGTACATGTCGTGCTTCGGCTTGGGGATGGCGTTTTTCAACCTTTCGATTCTTGCCGCGAGGTCGTTGAGCCTCTTTTCCACCAAACTGATTTTGACAAATTCCGTCTTCTTCATTTCGGCTACCCGCTTCTCAAGCGCGCTGATCTCATCCACGTGATCTAAGAGAGCTTGAGGCGCCATTTGCTCAAGGACCTTCACCCGCCCCTCAAGAGCGGCAATCTCTTCCAAGAAGGCGTTGTAATCCTCTCGTGTTATGTTGCATAGTGCAAATATCTCATCCCAAACGGCAGCGATCTGGGCGTTAAGCTCATCTATTTGCTTCTGCAAATCGGCGATCATCGCTTTTTCAGCGTCGATAGCCTGCTGCGCCGCTTTTTCTCTGCTTTGGAAAGCATAGAGCTGAGCCTGATAGTCTTCATAAGTCGTCCGTTTGGCGGCAAAGCCGGTAGCGGAAGTCAGGAGAATTAGAAAGAGTATCAGGCTGATGACTGGTTTCTTGGCTCGCATCTGAGAAGTTCCCTCCACGTTGGTCATTGGTTAACGACTTTTAACATGTTCAAGTTCTGCTTCGGCTTCCTGCAGCTCTTGTTGTTTAGCTGCAAGTTCCGCTTCGAGTTTCTGTCGCTCCGCAACGACCTTGCTCTGCTCCTTTTCAGCAGAAATGGCGGCTTGTTCGGCTTCTTTAAGCTTCTTCATGTCGTCCGGGCTGGCATATTTGGTGCAACCCGTTGCCCCAAGCAGGAAGGAAGCGACCACAACAGCCATGAGAGCTGTCCGACCCATTTTTCTTATCAAGTTGTCCTCCTATTGAAGTTACCTGTTTTAGTCTAATGATGCAATATAATATAATATTTTTATATTGTCAAGTATTTTAGGCTCCATTAATCCATTTTAGACCAAGTTCTTCCAGTTGTTCTATATTTATTGGCGCCGGCGCGCCGTCCATCAGCGATGATGCGACATTGGTTTTGGGGAACGCTATCACATCGCGAATGGACTTCTCGCCGGTCAACAGCATCACCAGCCGGTCAAATCCGATGGCTACGCCGCCATGGGGCGGCGCCCCGAATTTAAGGGCTTCCAGCAGGAATCCAAACCTGCGGTTGGCTTCTTCCGGGGGAATTCCAATGACGCTCAACACGCGCTCCTGAAGCCGCCAGTCATGGATTCTTATCGAGCCGGAAGCGATTTCAACGCCGTTTAAAACAATATCGTAGGCGCGGCTGCGAACTTGCAGCGGCTTGATTTCCAACAGCTCAACATCCGCCGGATGGGGTGACGTGAAGGCGTGGTGCAGAGGCGTAACGCCTTCACCTTCAGGATCAGGCTCAAACATGGGCGCCTCTGTAATCCAACAGAATCTCAGGACATCCCGGTCCATGATACCCCATTTCTCCGCCAGATACAACCGCAGCCGACCCATTGCCGCCGTCAGTTCACCGCTCTGACCCGCCGCAAACATCAACAGGTCGCCAGGCTCGGCTTGAAAGAGCTGGATGAGCCGATGCTTTCGTTCCGCATCGAAAGACTTGCCAATAACTCCGGTCAAACCTTCCTCAGTGTAAGGCACCGATAGCAGTCCCCCTAATCCTTCCTTTCGCGCCAGTTCCTCCATATCCGAACGCTGCTTGCGCGACAGACCGGCTTGACCTTTGCCGCACATCCCCACCACCGACCCTCCTGCTTCCAGAACAGCGTCAAACGCCTTGAAGCCGGAGTCCTTAAACACCTGCTCGACATTGGTCAGCTCCATCCCAAACCGAAGATCCGGGGCGTCAGTTCCATATCTCTGCACTGCTTCGAGGTATGTAA
>CAZCEM010000172.1:0-5697 GCA_964497555.1 uncultured bacterium | reverse complement strand
GTGGCAGGATGCGCGGAGAGGAAGTCCAGATCAAAGGCGAGATTATGCCCCACCAGCGGCGCGCTGCCGACGAAGTCGAGCAAATCGTCAGCGACCTTCTCCAGGGAAGGAGCGTTCTTAAGGTCGGCGTCGGTGATACCGGTCAACTGGACAATCTCGGCGGGCAGGCGGCTCAGATACGGCTTGACCAGTTGGGAATAGCGTTCGACCTCGACGCCGGACTTGAAACGGACAGCGCCGACCTCAATAATCTCATCGGTTTGAGGATTGAGACCGGTGGTTTCTACGTCAATGGCGACATATTCCGACAGCCCCGAGGCGCGCTGGAAGTCGCTGGAGGCGGTTTCGGCTGTTGATGAATCGGCTGGGGACATAATTCAACAGATACAACAGGCATAATAACAGAACGGGGCGACGCTGGAAGAAACCGACGTCACCCCGCGTAAGAAAACAACATGAACATGGAGTTTGTCAGTTGCTCAAGGTGAAGTTCAGGGTGTATCTGCGGTTGGTTATAACCTGCAGCGACTGAGTTGCGTTTCGATAACCGACGGCGCTGGCGGTGATGGTTCGGTCGCCGGCGTTCACTTCCATCTGGTAGAAGCCGCTCGCGTTGGTAGCCGCGGAGGTGCCGTCATCCGAGAACACGGTTGCGCCTGATATAGCGGCGCCGGCGCTGTTTTTGACCGTGCCCGATATTTGACCCTTGCCGCTGCCCGCGGTGGGATTCAGGGCGAAGTTCACGGTTATGGTCTGGTCCGCGACGACATTGGCGTTCTGAGTGGCGCTGGTGTATCCGTCCGCTGAAGCTTGGATGGTTTGATTGCCCGCGGCCATAGTGAGCTGGTAGTTTCCGCTCAGGTCGGTGTAGGTTGAGTTCCCGCCGCCTTGCACCTGCGCCAGGTAGATGGCGTGGTTGTTAGAGGAGTCGGTTACTCTGCCGGTCACGGTGCCGATGTTGCTGCTGCCGCCGGGCGTCAAAGCTATGTTCACCGTAACCCGCCCGCCCGCGGGCACGTTGGCTTGCCGGGCGGAACTGGTGTAGGACGGCGCGGAAGCGGTCACCGTCTGCATCCCGGCCGGGACTCGCAGCGAGTAGGCGCCGCTGGCGACGGAACGGGTGGAGCGACCGGCGCAACTGACCGTGGCGCCGTTGATGGGGCGATTGTTGCTGTTGTCGGTGATTTGCCCCTGCACAATGCCGGTGTCGCCGCCCTGGCCGGTGGGTGTCAGCGCAAAATTCACGACGTGTGAGCCGTTGTTGACGACGGTAACCGGCTGAGTGGCGCTGGTGAAGCCGTTGGCGGAGGCGGTTACATTCTGGCTGCCGATAGGCGAGCGAAGGTTATAGGTGCCAAAGCCGTCGGTGACAGTGCTCTCATTGCCGCAGGTAATCAATGCCGCGGCAATGCCGGCGGTGGTGGAGGCGTTGATAACTCGACCTGTTACCAATCCCCATTGCCCCACGCCGGAGGGATTCAACTGGAAATCCAGGCGGTGGTCGCCGTTGGCGGCAACCGTTACGTCCTGACCCTTGGTCTCAAATCCGCCCGCAGAGACAATGACCACCTTGCTGCCCACCGGCAGGTTTATTTCGTAATCCCCATTCTGGTCGGTATAGGCTTCATCAGCGCCGCAGACTACATGTGCGCCCGGGATGGCGTCTCTGCTGTTGGTGGTTACGGTGCCGTAAACGCGGCCCCGTTCTATTTCCGCGGCTTCGAGCGTGAAGTCTATGGTTCGGTTCTCTCGTTCAGCAAGCTCCAGCGCCTGCTGCTGGCTCGTGAAACCGGATGCGCTGACCGTCAACGTGCAGATCCCGGCCGGAACCGACAGCGTATAGTTGCCATTGGTGTTGGTGAACACCTCCTCCCCGGCGCATACAACCTTCGCGCGTTGAATGGCGACGCTGTCCTCAGCGCTTTGCACATGACCGCTGATGGTGGCGTTTGTATTCTGGGCTGGGAGCGGATCAAGTTGAAAGTCCTTGGTGCGTGGCAAATCCAAATAGGCGATGAAAGGCCACTTCTGTTGATAGTATCCATCCACTGAACAAGTCAGGGTGTCGGAGATGCCCGCGTTGCTGGCTTGTACTTCCAGCCGGTAATAGCCGGAATCGTTGGAAGTGGTGTCACGCCCGCCATTGGAAGTTATAACCGCTCCGCTGATAGGATCCCCTGTATCAGCATCGCGCACCACTCCGCTGACGACAGTCACTTGGAGATCAGGACCGTGGTCTAGCGGATCAAGTTGAAAGTCCTTGGTGCGTGGCAAATCCAAATAGGCGATGAAAGGCCACTTCTGTTGATAGTATCCATCCACTGAACAAGTCAGGGTGTCGGAGATGCCCGCGTTGCTGGCTTGTACTTCCAGCCGGTAATAGCCGGAATCGTTGGAAGTGGTGTCACGCCCGCCATTGGAAGTTATAACCGCTCCGCTGATAGGATCCCCTGTATCAGCATCGCGCACCACTCCGCTGACGACAGTCACTTGGAGATCAGGACCGTGGTCTAACGGATTGCTGTCTTCGCTCTTTTGACAAGCCAGGAATCCTCCCGACAAGACCAGCATCAGAGCGCTCAGATTGAAAAGCAGGCGGAGATTCATCGTTCCTCCCCACAGTTGTAGGATTTAAAAACGGTCCCTGACCGGCGGCAGGTTTGCTTACGGGACGCAAGAACTTCCGCCGACATAAATACCTGGATATGAATATAACTCTTAAAAAGGCAAAGGACAAGGAATTATGAATTACGAATTATGAATTATGAATTATGAATTGGATTGGGAGGATGAGGAGTGGGAAAGGGCGATCACTTGAGGTATGAATTGTTGATGGAATCCGGCGGTCTGCCGGCGCTGAAAAACTTAGTTTGTTGCGCTACAGCCCGCTCAGCAGGACCATCAGCGCACGCAGTTCATTCTCGAACATCGTAAAAACCTTCGCCGCAACGTAAACGAACAACGGCGCCGAAATCGCCAAGCCCCACATGCCTACGCCGATTTTGAGGGGGAAACCGACGATGAACACGTTCATCTGCGGCACCACGCGGGCGATGACGCCCAGCGCCATCTCGGTGATGAACATCATTGCCATCACTGGCGCAGCGAACTTTACCGCCACCACGAACACCTGCGCCGACAGCCGGGCATACTCCATCGGCAGCTTGTCGATGAAGAACGCTCCGCCCAGCGGAATCAACTGAAACGTCTCCCCCAGCGCCCGTATCAAGGGCAGGTGCAGGTCAAGGCAGATGAAGACCATCAGGGCGAACATATAATAATACTGACCTAACAGCGAGGTGTCGCCTAATTGCGGGTCGATGACGGTAACGATACCAAAGCCCATCTGCATCCCCACGATGGTCCCGGCGAACTCTGCTCCCACCAGTATTAGAAAGGCCGTCATTCCGAACACCAGCCCTACCAGCACCTCGCTAATGCCGGCGAGAGCCGCGCCCATTACGCCCGGCGGCGCGGAGTACAAAGCCTGGCTCGCCGTCGGCGCCATGAGCACCGCCAGCAGGAAGGCCAAGCCGGCCTTCAACTGCACCGGCAGGGCGTTGTAGCCGAACACCGGCAGCAGCATCAAGGCTGTGCCCACCCGCAGAAACGCCAGGATGAAGCCTTCAAGCAACTCAGGATTCCATATAAACAAGGGCTTATGCTCCGTTGTCCTTTAGAATCACCTCCCGCCGGAAAGCAACATTTTGCATTATGTGTTCAGCATTCTGCATTTATCCCAGTCCTGCCGCGATGAAGCTGAGCAACTCCTGCGTGAAGCTGAGCATAACGTTGATAATCCACGGCAGCGTGAACAGCAGCACCACCACCACCGCGATGATTTTAGGGATGAAGGTCAGCGTCATCTCGTTGACCTGGGTCGCCGCTTGGAAGATTGAGATGATCAATCCAACCACCAGCCCTGCCAGCAGCATCGGCGCAGAGATTATCAGAGCGGTGTAGATGGTCTGTTTGCACACCCACACCGCGAAGTCGGGAGTCATAATTCCTCCAATTAAGAATTAAAAATATAAATGACTTTTACCTCCAATTCTTAATTCTTAATTTACTTAAAGCCGATCACCACCGACTGCACGATAAGATACCAGCCGTCAACCAGCACGAACAGCAGCACCTTGAACGGCAGCGATATCATAATCGGCGGCAGCATCAACATGCCCATCGACATCAGAATTGAAGACACCACCATGTCGATGATGAGAAACGGCATATACACCAAAAAGCCTATCTGGAAGGCTATTCGCAGTTCGCTGATGATGAAGCCCGGCACTATAACGGTCAAAGGTAAGTCCTGCGGTCGTTCGGGCTGGGGCATATCCGACATCTGGGCGAACAGCGCCAGGTCCTTCTCACGCGTTTGACGCAGCATGAACTCCTTCAGCGGCTCCTGCCCGGCTTTGTAAGCCTCCTGTATGGTTATCTGACCCTTGTCATAAGGCACCCAGGCGCGGTCGTAGATTTCCCGGATGGTCTTCTGCATCGTGAACAGCGTTAGAAACAACGCCAGCCCGATAAGCACCTGATTGGGCGGCATCTGCTGCGTGCCTATGGCTTGCCGGATGAAGTGCAGCACCACCACGATCCGCGTGAAAGACGTCATCATAATCAATATCGACGGCGCCAGCGTCAGCAGCGTCAACAGCACCAGGATTTGAATTGTCACCGCGACGTCTTGGGGCGAACCGGCTTGATCGACGCCGATAGTTATCTTTGGCAGCGGCGTCTGCGCCGCCGATGGCAGAGCCAGAATCAGCAGCGCTCCCGCCCAGACGCCCACTCCGAGCGTTCTGCGGGGAATTAGAACGCGAAATCGGGCTGGAATCCGCTTAAGTCGATGTAAAACGCTCATTCCGGCGGCTCCGGCTTAGAGGACGGCGCCCGAAGCTTTGTCAGCAGCTTTGCGAATCCGAAGTCGGAGCGGCTGGTTCGGGAATTCACTAATTCGTCGATGATTTCCGGGTCGTCGATGCGGTCGAGCAGGTTGAGGTGATGTTCGGTGGCGCCGAGGATGTACAGGCGTCGGCCGATGAGGATGAATTGGAGGGAGCGGCGCGGGCCAAGCGGGATGCCGCCCAGTAGCTTGACGCCGGCGGGACTGGCGCAGCGGCTGCCCATCATTCGCCGCAAAGCCGTCAGGGCGAGCCATATCAGAACCAGCACCGCCGCCAGCGCCAGCGCGGCTTTGACGAGCAGCCACCACGTTACTAAATCCGCGGGGAGGGGGCTCCGGGTCGAATCCGTGGGCGAAAGAGACCCGAAGACTTCAATTATGAAGAAAACCGGAAGAATGTTCAAAGGCGCTCCCCATCTTCGAGGACTGACTTTCGGTCCGCACCGTCCTTATGGCTTGGAGGGCGAAACACCCGACCTGCGTGAACCTGCAACCCGGCTGTCCCCGCCTATTCCTTCAGCGCGTTCAGCCGCTCGTCAATCTGCAGCAGTTCAGTTATGCGCACGCCGAAGTTCTCTTCGATGACCACCACCTCGCCGCGGGCGAACAGCTTGTCGTTGGCGTAAAGATCCACCGGTTCACCCGACAGTTTGTCCAATTCAATCACCGATCCGGGGCCTAATTCCAACACATCCCGCACCAGCATCTTAGTGCGACCCAGTTCGATGGTAATGGGCAGCGATATGTCCAGCAATATATCGAGATTGCGGGGATGACCGTTGTGT
>CAZCEM010000171.1:0-5698 GCA_964497555.1 uncultured bacterium | reverse complement strand
TCTTGCCATCCTTGAAGGTGAAGGAAATGCCTGTATAAACCGTACCCTGGTATAGCGACGGCGTATTGTAGGTGATGACGCCGTTGACCGAACCGCGCACTGGAGCGGTATAGACCTCGCCATCGGGGATGTTGCGATGGCCGTCGCATTTGACCGGCGGGATATTCTTAATGGAGAAGGTCAGATCAGTGCCGGGGGCTTTGATGTGCACCTTATCGGTGAGGTCCATCAGGGCGAACAGCTTGTCCATGGCTTTGCTCATCTTGGCGTAGTCGGCGCAGCAAACCCGGTAGTAGAAGTCCTCGAAGGCTTCCTGGGAGGTCTGCGCCAGTTGCGCCATGGCGTTGTTGGGGTAGCGCAGCACCACCCACTTGGTACGTTTGACGCGCTCCTCTAAGTGAACGGGGCGGTAGAAAAGCTTGTTGAACTGGTCGATTTTCTCGCGGGGAACGTCGGCCATGTCGAAGGCGTTGTCGGAGCCGCGCACACCGATGTAAGCCTCGGCTTTCTGCATCAATGGCAGGTGCAGCGCGGCCATGGTTTTCATCTGTTCTTCATCAGCGTTAATCACAAAGTGCCGCAGCAGGGATTCGTCGTTGTAGAACCAGAAGGGAGTCGCACCGCGCTGGGTGGCCAGACGGATTATCTCCTTGGCGAGTTCAAGGGTTTCTTTGCCTTTGGTCTCAAGGTACAGGATTTGACCCGCCTGCAGCCGGACGGAGTAATCCAGCAACTGCACGGCAAGGATAGAGTTTCGTTTATCTTTCATCGGTTGGCTCCATAGGGGAAGGATTGGGTGAAAACATTGTGATAAGGAATTGTTTTAAGGGTATGAATACAGGGTGGTTTAAGTCCCAGCAGCCTTGCTGTGCGCATACTCCATAGCGATAATCCGGTTCGGTTCGAGAAGCCATATAAGCCAAAGTTCTGGCTTTCGCCAATTTTCAGGGAAATTGACAATTGTCATCTTTTTCTTTCAATTGTTTCAAGCAATCGAAATATCGAGAGTGTTCCTATAGTAGCGATATTAAGCTATCTGCGTTACCATTGACATGAAGCAGGGCAAACAGAGCCATAGTCAAGTCAATCATTTCCAAGGATTTGGACACCATGATCGACTTTCGCCCAAAACGCTTGAACCACTGCCGTTGGAGGCAATTATTCCGTTCAACGGTATCCGTTACCGTTTTACTCTGGATCAATTGGACTTCCGGAATCACCGCAGCATAGGCGTCCCAATGATCGCCACAATAGACAACCACCGGCCATTTGCTAAGCCGGTCTATCAATCGCTGGAGGGTAGCAGCGCTACGATCACCAATTTCCCAGTCCAGTAATCGCCCTGAAGTACGGCACACCGCCTTCCAAATCAAGACTGGACAGAGTTTTTTTTTCAAGTAGTGCCACATTTCGTCGATCTCGATGATCACCATTTTACCATCGGGAACCGGTTTTGCGTAGTGTTCACGGGCGAATTCTCGAACCCAGCGCAGGACGGTAACCGTGGAAACCTCAACGATTTTACCAATAGCGCTTAGAGATAAACCATGGGTGTAGAGAAGAACCGCCAAAGCTTTGGAAGCAACTGGTTGACCACGAGGAGTAGTCCTGATAAAGGTTCGGTTACAATCGCGATAGAGCCAGCGACGCACGTTCCTGATGAATCCGTTGTGGACGATATGAGTTCCGCTACAATGAGGACAAGCAGTGTCCATTTTGCCTCCATGTTTGTATTGGAGACAATATAATAAAAATCGCTAAAATAGTAAAGCTCTTAAATTATTCAATATTTGGAATTTTTTTTAACTTTGAGACTAAACAGTAGGAAAGCCTTGTTTAAAACTTGTGGATGATTAAATTGTAAAATTTAAGACAAACCGTCGGAGACAAACATGAAAAGCGATATCCATCCCCCATACCGCCTGGCTACGGTCAGTTGCGCCTGCGGGAACGTATTTGAAACCCGCTCTGCCACCGGCGACCTAAAAGTCGAAATCTGCTCAAGCTGCCATCCCTTCTATACCGGCAAGCAGAAGCTGGTGGACACCGCGGGACGGGTTGATAAATACTACCGGAAGTACAAGCTCGAAAGGCCTCAGTAATCCTCTTGTCAGCCCGGTCGTGAGAACCCTCTCACCGCCGGGCTGGCGACCTCAGCTTGCCTTCCACTTCCAGCGCGGCGTCCCGCGTCTTTAGCCGGTCCCGGCGTCAGTTTTCCTTCGTGTAGTTTTCAACTCAACAATGGTTCTCCCATGAAAGCAAAGACAACCTATTTCTCTCTGTTATCGACCTTTGCGGTCGTTCTGGTCGTTGGCTTGATGATGGGTTATGTCCCGCTGCGAGCCGAGGACGCGCCCGGCTTCTTCCGCTTCCCCTCCACCGACGGCAAGTGGGTGGCGTTCACGTCGGAGGGCGATTTGTGGCGCGTGCCCCTGGATGGCGGCGTGGCTTATCGCTTGACGGCTCAGGTCGGCGAGGAGCGATTCGCCCACTACAGCCCCGACGGACAGTGGATCACCTACTCTGCTCAGGACGACAGTCAGTTCGACGTCTTCGTCTTACAGGCAGCCGGCGGCGAACCGCGGCGGTTGACATACCACCCCGACTATGACTACGCCATGGGCTGGACGCCGCAGGGCGAAGTGCTGTTCCGCTCCCGCCGCGAGAGCAACATCTTCGGCTACAAGATGTACAAAATCAACGCCGCGGGCGGCTACCCGGAAGCTTTGCCACTGGACCAATGCGCCCTCATCAGCTACGAGCCGAACGGCAAGCGGGTGGCGATCAACCGCTACTCGCGCGAATTCCGCACCTGGAAGCGTTACAAAGGCGGCTGGGCGCAGGACGTATGGGTGGGCGATTTCGATTCCTTCAAATTCACTAACATCACCGATAATCCGGGTGTGAACAACTGGGACGGCACCGACGCCTTCCCCATGTGGCACACTGACGGGCGAATCTACTTCCTATCCGACCGTGACGGACGAAGCAACATATATTCTATGCTGCCCGATGGGCGGGATTGCAAACAGCACACCTTCCACAAGAACTTCGACGCCCGCTGGGCATCCCTCGGAAACGGCGTCATTGTCTATCAGCTCGGCATGGACATCCGCGCTTACGACGTCGGTTCCGGCACAGACAGTCAGGTGAAAATCACACTGCCCACCGACCGGATTCAGGCGCGGACGAAGTTCGTCGAGCCTTCCCAATTCATCACCGACTATGACCTGTCGCCCGACGGCGGGCGGCTGCTGCTGTCCGCGAGGGGTGAACTGTTCACAGCCCCAACCAAGGGCAAGGGACTGATTCGGCAGTTGACCTTCAGTTCCTCCAGCAGGGAGAAAAATCCGGTCTGGACGTCGGACGGGAAAGAAATCATCTACTGGTCGGACGATACCGGCGAGGAGATGCTCTATCGGATGCCCGCTGAAGGCGGCGCAGCAACGCGCCTCGGCAGCGACGGCGAGGGCTGGCATTATCCTCCGGCGCCTTCCCCCGACGGCAAGTGGGTGGCGTTCACCAACGAAGAGCTGAACCTCATCGTGATGAAACTGGATTCCCCGGACAAGCTGTGGGTGGTTGACAAGGGCAACTGGGAGATCCGCGACTACGTCTGGTCGGCGGACAGCCGCTGGCTGGCATATTCCCGCCCCGAGGAGAACTATAACAACACCATCCGCATAGCCGACGTCAAGGAGCACGAGGTTCATGTCTTGACCGACGACTTTACTCACAGTTTCTCCCCGTCGTTCGATCCCAAGGGCAAGTATCTCTATTTCCTGTCGGATAGGAACTACAACCCGCATCTGGACGGGATGGAGATGAGTTACATCCTCGACAAGCGGTCGATGCTGTTTCTGGTTCCGCTGACGAAGGATGTCGTCTCGCCCTTCGCGCCGGAAGCGGATCCTAAGGAGGAGGAGGAAAAGCCCTGGGAAAAAGATAAAAATAAAGACGACAACGAAAAGAAGGAGGACAAGGACAAACCGGTCAAGGTCGAGATCGACTTTGACAGGCTGACGTCGCGTATTGTTGCTTTTCCAGCCGCGCCGGGGAACTACTTCGCCCTTCAAGCTGTGAAGAACAAAGTGTTCTATCTATCCAGGGAAAACAACGGCATGTTCGGTAAATCCGAGTTTGAAGAAGACTCCGACCAGGGACTGAAGCTGAACCGCTTCGACATCAAGAAAAAGGAAGCCAAGACTGTCACCGAGAAGATAAGAGGCTACGACATCTCCGGCAACGGCGAGAAGCTGCTCATCTGGAAGGAAGGTCAGTTCACAGTTCAAGGCATCGACGAAGACGGCGGCGGCGACTGGAAACCGGACAAAGACGAAAAAAACGACAAGAACGTTGACCTCAGCCAATGGGATCTGCGGGTGGACGTCCGCGCCGAGTGGCGGCAGATATTCAAGGAGGCGTGGCGTTTCGAGCGCGATTTCTTCTGGGATCCCAACCTTCACAAGGTCAACTGGGACGAAGTCTATGCCAAATACGCGCCGCTGGCGCAGCGCATCTCCACGCGCGATGAACTGAACGACCTCATCGGCGAGATGATCGCGGAACTCAACTGCTCGCACACCTATGTCTGGGGCGGCGACATGGAGCGTCCGAAGGCCCATCCTACCGGCTTACTGGGCTGCGACCTGTCGCGGGACGCCTCCGGTTTCTATCGCATCGACCGCATCTATCCCGGTTTGTCGTGGGTGGAGGGCGCGTCCAGCCCGTTATCCGCGCCAGGCCTAAAGGCTCAGGAAGGAAACTACATCATCGCCGTCAACGGGCAGCCGGTCAACGATCATCCTAATATCTGGGAGCTGTTCCTCAACAAAGCTGACAAGATAATCAATCTCACCCTGAACGATAAGCCTCAACGCGACGGCGGCTGGGACGTGGTCATCAAGCCGCTGGAGCAGGAATGGGCGCTGCGCTACGATACCTGGGTCCTCGATCGACGAGAGTACATTAATAAGCGCAGCGACGGCAGGATCGGCTACATCCACCTGACTGACATGGGCGGCAGCGGTCTGAGCCAGTTCACGGAAGGCTACCTGCCTCAGCACCGGAAGCCGGCGCTCATCATGGACGTTCGCAATAACGGCGGCGGGTTCGTGGCGGAGATGATACTGGCTCACCTGAACCGGCAGCTTGTGTCGGTGGGGCGTCCGCGGCACGGCTCAACCTACCGCAGCCCTCAGACAGCGTTCTACGGCTACATGGCGGCGGTGTGCAACGGACAGACCGGCTCGGATGGCGAGACCTTTACGGAAGGATTCAAGCGGCTGGAATTGGGTCCGGTCATCGGCACCCGAACCTGGGGCGGCTGGGTTGGCATTCGCATGGACAAGCCGCTGATGGACCGCGGCGCTTTATCACAGCCGGAGTTCACCGGCTGGGGCTTGGACGGAAAATACTTGATCGAGGGCTGGGGCACCGATCCCGACATCGAGGTCAAGGAAAATCCCGCTTCGCAGCACTTGGGCATCGATCCGCAGCTCGACGCAGCTATTGACTACCTGTTGAAGAAGATTGAGCAGGAGCCCAAGCTGCTGCCTGAACCGCCGGCGTTCCCGGACCGTAGCGGATTCGCCAGATAGACTGAGGTGGAAGTTGTAGGATTAGAAAAGAAATCCTAATCAGGCGATAATGCGGCGCAGGATGTCCTCATCCTGCGCCACTGCGTTTTTGGCTTAGA
>CAZCEM010000170.1:0-5707 GCA_964497555.1 uncultured bacterium | reverse complement strand
TTGGGAAGAACCACAACTCTCCTTTTGGGCACCACCTCCTGAACACTGTCCACCATTGAGAAACTGAACACCCTTAAAACGGCCAGTCCTTTGCTTAGTAATGTATTATCAAATACTTAGACTAAGCAGGCTTAGATCGTGAATTCCGGCACGTTTGGTGCATTAACATTCGATGGCAATAAAGAGGATGTTCGATGTCCAAGCAATACAACGAAAACATCGTGAAAGTGCTGCGGTTGTCGCGCGAGATGATGCTGCTGGCGGATATCGGCGACGAGCACCGTCAGGACAAGTCCTGCGGCGTGCTGTACGGCACTCTGCGCGATGCTGCTTACCAATTGAAGGCGCTCGCGGAGGAAGAGCGAATCCTTCATCAGCAGCACGGCATTTGGGACATCGACGGGGGCGAGGTCCGGTAGTCATTGTAAAGGATGGATAATGTCGGATACGAAAACAATCAACCAGACTCGGCTGTGCCTCGTCAAGGGGGATATCACCGACCTGGAGGTGGAAGCTTTCGTCTTCTACGCCCGCAACGACCTCGAGCTGGGGGCGGGTTACGGCAATGCCATCGCCATGCGCGGCGGTCTGTCGGTGAAGAACGAGTTAAAAGGGCTGGGTCCGGTGGAAACCGGCAAGTCGGTCGTAACCAAGGCCGGTGAGATGAAGGCGCAAAAAATCGTCCATGCGGTGGGTCCCAAGTTTCAGGAACCCGACACCGAAGCCAAACTCAAGGCGACCATGCGCAGCGCGCTGGTCGCTGCCGAAGCCTGCGGAATAAAACAGCTCGCCTTTCCAGCCATGGGCGCCGGATTCTACGCCATCCCGCTGGACCTCTGCTCAAGGGTGATGCTGACTTCGCTGCGCGAATATCTGACCGAGAACGCCGGCATCGAAGAAGTGCTCATTTGCGTGTTGTCGAACCGGGATTATAAGCCCTTTGCAGAGACCTTGGACAAGTTGAACCTGGAGGGACTTTGATGCACGAAGTAAGCGCGGCTCTTCATGTTGCTGAGCGCATAGCTCACTTGACGCTGATTGTGATGGCGATTGTCTATTGCCTGCGAATCTACTGGTTGACCCGCTATAAAGCCGGCAGGGACCTTCAAGCGCCCACCGGCACCCCTGGCCGTACTACCCCCGCTAAAGGCATTATCTACTCCTGGGCCAACATCGCACTGCCCGGGGCGATGGAAAGCACGCGCCGGAAGTTTCTGCTGTACATACAGTTCGTGTTGTTTCACATGGGCGTCGTGTTTGCCATCTCCCTGACCTTCGTTATCCCCTTCGCGCCGGAAATGCTGGAGGTAACCGCCATTCAATTGCTGTTTAGGCTGTTCATTGGTCTGGCGTTTTTGGTGGGCATCGTCAGGATTATCCGCCGCCTGACCGATAAGTACATGCGCGCCATCAGCACCCCCGACGACCACTTCTCGCTGTGGCTGCTGACGGTGTGGTTTCTAACAGGCTTCCTCGCCGCGCCGAACACCCCGCAGAAGGGCGAATTGCCGTATTTGATTTTCTTCTACATGACGGCGTTTTTCCTGTTGTACGTGCCCTTCAGCAAGATATCGCACTACCTGTACTACCCCTTCACCCGTTATTACTTCGGCAAGACCATGGGGCATCGGGGGGTGTATCCGCTGGTGCGGAAGGGCGCACCGAAAGGGTAGGACGTAGGTTAACCGTCCCGGTTGACGCCATTCGCGTAGGTTAACTGTCCCGGTTGACTGGCAATAATTAACGCTTATCCTACGCGCTGACAAGCGAGACGCTTATCCTATGCAATTAATTTTGACAATTTCCTTCGGAGATAGTATGTCCAAAGAGAGATCCTACAAAGCCCAGAAGGTCATCGAGCGGCTGGGCAAGAAACTGAATCGCCAGATAGTCGGCTCGATGGTGGCGTGCGTTCACTGCGGGATGTGCACCGAAGCCTGCCACTACGTGCTCGCCAATCCGGGAGACCCGACCTACGCCCCCGCTTACAAAGCGGACCGGCTGCGCAAACTGTTCAAGCGGCACTACGACTGGACCGGGCGGGTGTTCCCCTGGTGGGTGGGGGCGAAAAGCATCTGGACCGACGAGGAGCTGGAAGAACTCAAAGACATCGTGTTCGGCAAATGCACCAACTGCCGCCGCTGCTCAATTAACTGCCCCATGGGCGTGGATTTCGCCACCATGAACCGCATGGCGCGGGGGCTGTTGGTGTCGGTAGGAATTATGCCCGAAGGCGTGGCGGTGGTCAGCAAAGACCAGTGGGAGATAGGCAACCAGATGGGCGTCCTGAAGGAAGACTATCTGGACACATTGGAGTGGATGGAGGAGGAATTGCGGATAGAACTTGACGATCCCACCGTCTCCATCCCCATCGACAAGATGAACGCCAACATCGTCTATTCCATTAATCCCCGCGAGGCGAAGTACGACCCCCGAACCATCGCCGACGCCGCCAAGATATTCCACGTGGCGGGCGAGGACTGGACCATGCCCAGCGAAGGCTGGGACATGACCAACTTCGGGCTGTTCTCCGGCGATGACGACCTCGGCGCGTCGGTCGCGAGCATGCTTTACGATAAAGTTATTGAGCTGAACGGAACAAAACTAGTGATATCGGAATGCGGGCACGGCTACCGCTCCACCCGCTGCGAAGGACCCAACTGGGCACAGCGGACCATAGGCTTCGAGATGGAGAGTTCGGTCATCACCATGCTGCGCTATATCCACGAAGGGCGCATTCAGGTTGATAAGACCCGGAACAAGATTCCCGTGACCTTTCACGATTCCTGCAACAACGCCCGAAGCTGCGGATTGTTCGAGGAGCCCCGAGAGTTGCTGAATCTGGTCTGCGCCGACTTCCGCGAGATGTACCCCAATCGGCTGGAAAATTACTGCTGCACTGGCGGCGGCGGGGCTATGTCCATGTCGGAGTACACCCCCCGGCGTCTTAAGTCCGCCAAGATCAAAGCCGACCAGCTCACTGCCACCGGCGCAAAAATCGTCGTTACCTCCTGCCACAACTGCGTGGACGGGCTTTCCGACCTCATCAAGCACTACAAGCTGGACATGGAGGTCACCCAACTGGTGAATCTGGTGGCGAAAGCGCTGGTCATCCCGGAGAAGAAGGCGGTGGAGGTACCTGCAAGAATTGCGGCGTTGTCCGAAGACAACGTCCTGCGCGGACGGAAGATTCTGGTGGTCGATGACGAACCGGACATTTTAACTTACTTCAGCGCGGTGCTGTCAGACCACGGCGCGACGGTCTTCGAGGCTGCGGATGGCGATACGGCGGTGAAACTGGCGCTGCAAGAGAAACCCGATCTGGTCACCTTGGATCTCAACATGCCTCAGAAGGATGGCGGCAAGGTGTTCGAGGAACTCCGCCGGAATCCCGAAACCGCCGAGGTGAAGGTTTGCATCATCACTGGCAGGCCGGAGCTGCGGCGGCTCATCTATGACCGCCCGGTGCCCGCGCCGGAAGGCTATCTCGATAAGCCGGTGGATGAAGCCACACTGTTGCGGAATGTCCGGAAAATCATAGAACTGGCGGACGAGAAATGAACGCATCTCTGGAAGCGGGCGAGGGACGGCTCTACCAAGACTACTTCCAGTCCCTGCCCTGTTACGTGACCATCCAAAACCGCGATCTCAAGGTCATCGCGGCTAACCGGAAATTTCAGAAAGACTTTGGCGATCACGAAGGGCGGTTCTGCTATCAAGTTTATAAGAACCGCCCGGAAAAGTGCGAGGATTGCCCGGTTGAGAAGACCTTCCGCGACGGTCAGCAGCACAGCAGCGAAGAGGTCGTTCGCTGCAACCACGGGCACGACGTCTCGGTAATAGTCTATACGACGCCCATCCGCGATGAATCAGGTGAGATCACGGCGGTAATGGAGATGTCCACCGACGTCACCGAGATAAAGATGCTCCAGCAGCAACTGCGCGAGAGCCAGAGCCGCTACAAGATGCTGTTTGAGGAAGTGCCCTGCTTCCTCTCGATCCAAGACCGCGACCTGCGCATTGTTGATGCCAACCGGGCGCATCGGGAGGCTTTCGGAACATACCTTGGCTGCCACTGCTTTGAAGTCTATAAACATCGAACCGAGGAGTGCTTCCCCTGCACGGTGCGCCAGACCTTCGAGGACGGCGGGGACCACTGGCACGAGGAGGTCGTCACCTCCAAGTCCGGCGAGGCTATGAACGTTCTGGTGCACACCGCGCCGGTGCGGGATGAGCTGGGCAACATTGTCTCAGTCATCGAGATGAGTTCCGACATCACCCGCATCCGCACCTTGCAAGACCAGTTGACTTCCATCGGCATGTTGATCAGCTCCATCTCGCACGGCATCAAGGGCTTGCTGAACGGACTGAACGGCGGCATCTATCTGGTCAACAAAGGGCTGGAGCGCGACGACCGCGACCGCTTGAAGCAGGGCTGGGAGATAGTAATGCGCAACATCACCCGCATTCGCAGCATGGTGCTGGACATCCTGTACTACGCCAAGGACCGTGAGCCGCTGTGGGAGTATTTCGACGCGAAGGAGTTAGCGGAGGAAGTTGCTTCGGTCACCGAGTCGAAGGCAGTGGAACTGGGAATAGAATTTCACAAGCAATTGACTCCCACCGGCAAGCTGGACGCCGACCCCAAAGCGCTGCGGGCGCTGCTCGTAAATCTGGTGGAAAACTCACTCGACGCTTGCCGCCTCGATAAAAAGAAAGACCGTCATCTCGTGAGCCTGAAGTTGTCGGGCGATGCGAAACGGGTGTTATTTGAGGTGGAAGACAACGGCATCGGCATGGACCGAGAGACCCGCGAGAAAGCCTTCAGCCTGTTCTTCTCCTCCAAGGGCAGCGAAGGCACGGGGCTGGGGCTGTTCATCGCCCAGAAGATAGCCGCCGCGCACGGGGGGCGGATTGAACTGACGTCGGAAGTGAACAAGGGCAGCCGGTTCAGTGTGACTCTGCCACGCCGGAGCGCAGCCTTGAGTTCCTCGTCAACATAAGGAAAAAGGAGTTTGACATGTCGGAGAAAAAAAGAGTCCTCATCATCGACGATGAGCCTGACACCCTGACCTTCTTCGCATCGGTGCTGACGGACAACGGCTACGCGGTGGAAACCGCCGTCAATGGCGAGGAGGGACTGGAGAAATCCCGCTCAAATAAGCCGGATATAATTACGCTGGACATCACCATGCCGGAGATGTCGGGGGTGAAGTTCTATCGGTTGATGCGGGAGGAGGAAAGTCTGAAGAGCATTCCCATCGTGATAATCACCGGGATCTCTTCTGATTTCGAAAAGTTCATCTCTTCGCGCAGCCAGGTTCCGGCTCCCGACGGCTATCTATCGAAGCCCATTGACGAAAAGGACCTTCTCGACAAAGTCCGGGCTCTGATAGGCTGACACCGGATGAAATGATAGGTCAGTTACGGTTGCTGCAAGGGCAGCGAAGGTTAAATGAGTGGAATCATCTGATGACCCTGTCCCAGCGTTCGCGCGCCGTATGTTGTTCTAATCCGGCGGTCGAAACGGCCCGTCAGCCCAGGAGGAGTACCTCCTGCACCACAATACTAAGGGGTGCATTTTCTTTTGAACATTGAGAAAATGCGTCGAAGACGCATCATTCCAGCGAAAGCTGGAATCCAGAGGGATTTGGGCTGGATTCCCGCTTGCGCGGGAATTGTCATGGTGGCTGCCCCACCACGGAAG
>CAZCEM010000169.1:0-5708 GCA_964497555.1 uncultured bacterium | reverse complement strand
GAATAGCATCCATAACGGCCTTGACATGCTCGGCCAATGCTATGCCGGTCTGCAAGTCGTGCCCCCGAATCTCGACCGTCAACCGGTCTTCGGATCCGCCGGGCGTCATTCGGAAAACAAACATGCCGTGCCCGGGCCGGCACCGGACCGTTGCGCCCGCCAGCCCCACCAGCTTTCTCTGCATATCGAGGGCGATTTCCTCGCTGCTGCGGCTGCGCTGAGCGAGGGGCACCAGCGAAACGTCAATCGAAGCGGTGTGACCGCCGCGTGACCGCCAGCCGCCTGACCCCATACGACCCTGGATGAAGGTCGCTTCGGGAACGTTGTCGCGGGCGACCTCCTCAACATGCGCCGCGGTTGCGTTGACCACTTCCAGCCGGGTGCCCACCGCCATCTCGACGTCTATCGAGACTTCGCCCTGGTCGGTGGCGGGCATGAGTTCCAGCCCAATGGCGCGCAAGAGCAGCGCTGAAATGATAAACAAGCCGCCGGCGGTCAACAGCATCGTCCGCTTGTGAGATAAGGCATAGTCGAGCAGCCGGAGGTAGAAGTTTTCCATCCGCTTCTGTATCCGAGCGCTAGCATCGAACAACCTCTGAGTCCACTCATGGGTCTGCTCACTGACTTTGACTTGCAGCACCCGCGTCGCCAGCAGCGGCACCAGCGTCAGCGACACAATCAATGAACACAGTAGCGCAAAGCTGACCACAAAGGCCAACTGCTGAAACATCACCCCGCTGATGCCCCGAATGAACACCACCGGCGCGAATACCACCAGCGTCGTCAAGGTGCTGGCGACAATGGGCGACCACACCTCCTGAGCGCCGTTTAGAGCGGCGGTTATCACCGGTGAGCCGCGTTCGTGGTGTTTGTAGATGTTCTCCAGCACCACGATGGCGCTGTCCAGCAGCATCCCTATCCCCAGCGCCAGCCCCCCAAAGGTCATCAGGTTGAGCGTGAAGCCGCCGAAGTACATCACCGCGAAGGTGGAGATGATCGACACCGGAATTGAAGTCGCAACCACCAGCGTCGTCGGCAGGCTGCGCAAAAACAGCAGCAGGATGAGCACCGCCAGCAGACCGCCGATGACCGCTGAGCGCGCCATGTTGTTGATGGAATCGCGGATGTACCTGGAGGAATCCGAAACCGGCACCATCTCAATCTGGGGAAAATCCGCCTGAATGCTTTTAAGCTCTTTGAACACCGCGTCCGCCACCCGGACAGTGTTGTAGCCGGATTGCTTGTTCACCGCCACTCGCAGGCTTGGCTTGCCGTTCAGCCGGACTATGCGGGTTACTTCCTCATAAGAATCCTCAACGTCAGCAACGTCCTTGACATAGACAATCGCTCCCGCGCGCTCAACCACCGGCGTCATACGGACCTCATCCAAGGAAGTATATTCCCCTTCGGTGCGAACCAGTATCTCTTGACTGCCTTTCTTGTACGACCCGGCGGGAATGGTGGTGTTCTGCGCGCTCAGGGCATTTAGAATGAAGTCGGTGGGCAGGTCAAGAGCTTTCAGCTTGTCAGCGTTCAGGTTCACGTGGATTTCCCGCGTCAAGCCGCCCATGATGTCGATGGAGGCGACGCCGGGTACGCGCTCGATGCGGTACTTGATGCGGTCTTCGACCAACCGGCGGAGTTCCAGCGGATTGATGTCGCTCGACACTCCGAGCACCACCACCGGAAAAGCCGACAGGTCGAACTTGCGTATCATGGGTCGTTCGAGGTCTTCGGGCAGTCGGCTCAGGCTGCGGTCGATGCGGTCGCGGATGTCGTTGGCGGCGGCGTCCAAGTCGGTGCCCCAGGTGAAAGCCACGCGGACGTTGCTGGATCCCTCGCTGGAGGTTGAGGTTATCTCTTCTACGCCCTGGATGGCGGCCAAGGCTTCTTCGATAGGACGGGTGACGAGGTCTTCCATCTCCTCCGGACCCACGTTTCCGTAAGAGGCTGAGACTGAGATAGTTGGGTAGGTGACGTCGGGCATGAGGTCTATCGGCAATCTCGCCAGGGACACAACTCCCAGCGTGATTACGATGAGATAGACCATCAGCGTGAGGATGGGGCGCTTGATGGGTCCGGCGGAGATGTTCATGGACGGCGGCCCCTTGCCGGTGAGGAGTCCGCGGTGGTTTTCTTCGGCAGAATGACCTTGCTGCCATCCCGCAGCAGATGCTGTCCCAAGGTGACCACCGGGCCGGTCAGCATTGGATCCAATATCTCCATCTGCCCCTGATTTTCGATGCCGGTAGTAACCACGACGTATTGAGCGGTCAACGTGCTGGTATCAACAACGAAGACGCCGGTTTGTCCGTCTTGTTTTGTCAGTGCTTGAGTGGGAATCAACTGGGCGTTGGACTTGTGGTTCAACTCGACGCGGATGCGGGCGAACATACCGGGCTTGAGCAGAAGCGAGTCATTGGGCACGGTGACCTCCAGCTCAGCGTTGCGGGAATTCGGGTCAATAACCGGTGCGACCTGGGTTATCTCGCCGGGGAAGAGCCGACCGGGGAAGGCATCCACTTCGACCTGAGCCTTCATGCCTTTGTGGACGCGGGCGTAGTCGCGGTCAACCACCGATGTCCGAATGAACACTCGGTCGTAAGTAACGACCGACAGCACTGAGGCGTTGACCGGCAGCAAGGCGCCTTCATCTACAAAGCGCTCGCCTATGAAGCCCGCCGAGCTGGAGGTGAGGTTGGTGTAATTCAGGCGAAGACGCGCCAAATCGAGGGACGACTGGCGGCTGTCAACCTGCGCTTCCGCCAGCTTCAGACCGGCGTCGCGGGCCTCGAACTGGGTCTTGGTGACGTCCAGCTCGGACTGCGAAGCCACGCCCTTCTGCTGCAGCGACTGTGCCCGCTCCAGTTCCTGCCGTGCCAGTGCCAGGGAACTGCGGGCTTCGACGAGGCTGGCGTTCGCTACCGCGAGATTGGCTTCTGCTTCCCGAACCGCCTGGACATACTCCTCGTTGTCCAGCCGGGCGACTACCTCGCCGGGGTGGACGGGGTCGCCGATGCGCTTGCGGATCTCGAGCAGTCTTCCCGCGACTTTAGGTGCGATGATGTAGCGGGTGTGGGGCATCACCGTGCCCGTCAGGAGACGGATTTCGGTGATGGGTCCGTAAGTTGCCGAATCTATCTCGACCGCTGTGGGAGGACGTTCGGCGCGTCGGGTGTCAACGGAGGAGCCACTTAGCAGCCGCCAGACGAGCCATACCGCCACTATGATGAAAACTGTAAAAGCTAACCAGTGCCGCTTGAGCATGTGAAGTCCAATGTTTGCGAAGATAACGGCTGCAGATGGGGTTTGCGCGATTGCGAGGAGTGATGGCGCAAACCAAAGGCATAACAGAAATGTAACACTTTAGCCACCCTTATCCCACGTTGAAGGATTGCATATATTAAGGGGTGCATTTTCTTTTTTACAACAGAGGTGATGCGTCGAAGAGACATCATTTCAGCGAAAGCTGGAATCCAGAAGGAATTAGGGCTGGATTCCCGCTTTCGCGGGAATTGTCATGGTGGCTTCCCCACCACGGAACATGAAAATAGGTCGCGTAGGACAAGCGTCTCGCTTGTCAACCGAGACGGTTGACCTACGCGGAGAACCTATTTTCTGGGAAATGACAACGAATGACCAAATGATTTTGCACCCATTAATAATACCCTTTTGCGCTCAAATGATTCCTAACGCTGTGGAAACGTCCTTCCTGATACGGAGGGCGGACTTTCAGTCCGCTCTAAGGAGGGATGGGGAAGCTCATATTCCTATTAACGACAAGCGGGACGCTTATCCTAAGCGAGAGCATGGATTCCTGCTTTCGCAGGAATGATGCGCCTGACGGCGCAATGCGATGAAGCCTGAGCTGCGCGAGGTAGAAGAGACATGTCCACACGCTGGACACGTAAAGCGCCTGCATTCTGCACTCTGCATTCTACATTCTGCATTCTGCATTCCGTAATGGGTTGCATCAGACCAATCTTTTTACATATTTTAATGTGTGAGAGAACTTCACGGAAAAACTAGATGCCAATTTACGAATTTCTGTGTCAGAGTTGCGGCGTTCGCTTCGACCAACTGACTAAGTTCGACTGGCGCGGCGCCGGCGTTAAATGCCCGAGGTGTCAATCGTTGGATTTAATCCGCCCCATAACCGCCGTCGGTTTATGCTGCTCCGGAGCGAACAACAGCGGCAGCCTTCCAGACGCCTCCAGCGCGGCTGGCACGGCTTGCGCTCACTGCCACAGCAGCAACTGCAAAACCTGCCACTAAAAATGCCTTATCCTCAAAAGATGCCTTCACTGTCGGGTCAATGGAAGCGGCCGCTGATATCGGAACTGGAACTGCAGCACCGCACCGCTGAGATCGCCCGTCAGATAGCCTTGGATTTCAAGGGTCAGGACCTGCTGATGGTGGCGATATTGAAAGGCTCGTTCATGTTCGCGGCGGACCTGACGCGGCGTCTATGTAAGCTGGGGCAGTCCGTCGAAATAGACTTCATCGGCGCCGCCAGCTACGGCAAAGGCACTAAGAGCAGCGGCGAGGTGAAGATAGCTATGGACGTCTCGCAGCCAGTCGAAGGTCGCGCAGTTCTGCTAGTGGACGATATAATCGACACGGGCTTGACCCTCAAGGAAATTCGCGAGCATCTGCTCGTCAAAGGCGCAGCCTCGGTGAAAACCTGCGTCATGCTCGACAAATCGAGCCGGCGCGTTGTCGAAATAACGCCGGATTATGTTGGCTACCAAGTGCCGGATGTGTTTCTGGTGGGTTTTGGGCTGGACCACGACGAGCGCTTCCGGTCTCTACCCTATGTAACGAGCTTGGAAGACGCCTGTCAGACGTCAACAAAAAATAAATGACCTCAACTAAGACTCCTTATTTGCCGAATATACTAATAGAGGTAAAAGACCTCCACAAAAAATACCGTCTGGACGGGCGAACGGTGGAGGTTCTAAAAGGCGTCGATTTGACCGTCAACACGGGCGAGAAAGTGGCTGTCATTGGGCCTTCGGGTTCAGGCAAATCGACGCTGCTGCACCAGCTCGGGCTTCTGGAGAGGCCCTCGGGGGGCTCGATCCGGCTTGAGGGGCGCGAGGTTACAGCGCTGCCAGAGCGAGAGTTGAACCGGCTGCGGCTGTCGCAGGTCGGTTTCGTGTTTCAATTTCACCACCTGCTGCCGGAATTCTCTGCTCTGGAAAACGTGCTGATGCCCGCCCTCATCGCCGGCAAGGACCGAGGCGAAGCCGAGCCGCGCGCGAGAGCCTTGTTGAACGACGTCGGCTTGGGGGGAAGATTAGAACACAAGCCTGGCGAACTTTCCGGCGGCGAACAACAACGCGCCGCACTGGCGCGGGCTTTAATGAACCAGCCGAAAATTCTGCTGGCTGACGAACCCACCGGCAATCTCGACCGGGAAGCCTCAGCATTGTTGAAACGCCTGCTGTGGGAAATCTGCGACCGCCAAAGCATGTCTATGATTATTGTCACCCACAATTTAAAACTGGCGGAGGACACCGACAGGATGCTGGAAATGGTGGAAGGAAGGCTGGTGACGGGTGGCTGGTGACGGGGGACGGGTGGCTGGTGACGGGTGGCAGGTGGCTGGTTGCTGGTGACGGTGGGTATTCTGCATTTCGCATTTCGCAATTCGCATTCTGCATTCTGCATTCTGCATTTCGTGATAAACGAGGTTTCGATGACAA
>CAZCEM010000168.1:0-5752 GCA_964497555.1 uncultured bacterium | reverse complement strand
TTACAATGGACTGGATGGGCTGGGAACTAATGCAGAATGAAGTATGCAGAATGCAGAATGCAAAATGCAGAATGCAAAATGTAAAATGCAAAATGTAAAATGCAAAATGCAAAATACTCCGATGGCGCATCATTCCAGCGGAAGCTGAAATCCATAAGAACTGTATTAAATTAGCAGTAATGTAAAAGGTCTTTGTTTTTCTTTATTCTACATTTTGCATTTTGCATTTTGCATTTTGCATTAACTGATAATCCCTCCGCCGGACGACGGCGGTTTAAACTCCTCCCCGTCATCGAACGGGGTGCGCAAACCGTAGGAGACACATGATACACTATGAATTGATGTACATCATCGATCCGGCTGCCGAGGACGGAGTAGATGCTGTAAAACAGAAGATCGAAGGGATAATCACTGGGCGTGAAGGCACCATCCTCAGCTATGAGCGACTGGGCAAGAAACATCTGGCTTATCCCATTGCCAAGCGGCAGTTCGGTGTTTATTATCTTGTCAACCTGAAGGGCGACGGACGCATCGTGCAGGCGGTGGACCAATTTCTGCTGTTGAATCCCATCACGCTGCGCCACATCATCCTTGCCTTCACTGACAAAGACCTCGGGCTGCGGGAAGCCACCGAACGCATTCAGCTTGAAGAAGCCGAACGGATGCGGATGGGGGGTCGGCCTCTGACCAGCAAGGGCGAAGGGGAGACCGGGAGCGAAGACGGCAACGGCTCAATGCCGTCGGAAGTGAAGGCAGCTATCGACGCCATTCGCAACCAAACGGAGGTTTCCTCCTTCTATCCCAAGCCGGTGGAGAGTCCGCCAGTCGGCGCCAGGACCTCGAAATCGGCTGAGCGTCCGGCCGGAGAGGGCGAAAGGCTCTTAAAAAACGGTGATAATTCCAAAGAATAAACTGTGAGATGAACAATGGCTGACTTAAAAATGCCCGACATTAACAACATCATTATTGTCGGCAACCTAATCAAGGACCCGATCATTCGTCAAACGACGAATGGGACGCCGGTCGCGAACTTCACGATAGCTTCCAATCGGAAATTCAAGGATAATTTCGGTCAGTGGAAGGAAGACGTGTGCTTTGTGGGTATCGTTGCCTGGTATAAGCTGGCTGAAAGCTGCGCCGAAAACCTGAAGAAGGGCAGCGCGGTGCTGGTGGAGGGCGAGCTGCAAAGCCGTCAGTGGCGCACCGAGGATGGACACTTCCGCAACGTCGTCGAAATTAAGGCTCGGCGCATCCAGTTCCTTAACAAGCGAGAAATGGTGCTGTCCGACCTGGAGAGCGCCGGCCGTTACGGGCACGGCGAAGAGCTGGAGGGCGAAGAAGAACGCGGCGTGGGCGACTTCGACGCGACTGAAATCCCACCCGATTTCGGTCCCGATGAAACTGAGCGCGGAAACGAGCAGACGTTCGATTTCGGCTTTCGCGATCTTAAACTGTAAGGAGTGGTTGGATGTTAATCAGCCGCAAGAAAATCTGCCGCTTCTGCGAAAGCCGCATCCTGTACATTGACTATAAGGACGACCGGCTGCTGCACCGGTTCATCACTGAAGAAGGCAAGATAATTCCGCGCCGGATTTCGGGAACCTGCGCCCAGCATCAGCGCCAGTTGGTCAAGGCCATTAAACGCGCCCGCCACATGGCGATTCTGCCGTTTGTCATGGACAACCCGCGCTAAGGCGCCCTCCGGCGGCCGGCGGAAGCTGGTCGCTGCAGGCAAAAGCAGGAGACAACAATGATAAAAGTCGTTTTACAAAATGACATCCCCAAGCTGGGCGCCGCGGGTGAAGTGGTAACAGTCAAGGACGGATATGCGCGCAACTATCTAATCCCGGCGGGACTGGCGTTGAAGGCCGATCCGTCTAACCTGCGCCGCCTCGAAGCGCAGCGAAAGGCGGTCGAAGCGCGAATGCTGCGCGATCTTAAAACCCATCAGTCAATGGCGACCCGGCTCAGCCGGACTGAACTCTCCGCCTACGTTCAAACCGGCGAAGAGGACCGGATGTTCGGCGCAGTGACGTCCTCGGACATCGCGCAGATGCTGGCGGAGAAGGGCATCGATATCGACCGCCGCATCATCGACCTGCCGGACCCCATCAAGGCTCTGGGGGTCTATAACGTGCCCGTGAAACTGCATGCAGACGTTACAGCGTTCGTGAAACTGCGGGTGGAGAAAACCGAGAAGGTGGAATCCTGAGACGGATGCGGATTGAAAGGACAAAGAACGGCGGCCTCTGAAGAAGAGACCGCCGTTGTTAGCTTTGTTTAGGAATCATATTGCTTTTGGATTAAGTGATGATTATTATTATACCAATTCGCTTTCAAACATAGAATTTAGAGTTCACGCTTATGGTTAGCACAACCATAAGCGTGAACCCGGAACCCTCTCTTCGGTAAATGAAAAACCAACTTCAGAAGGACAGCAGCTTGACGAAATCAACATCAACACTCAACTGCGTCGCCTTCATCGGCAACTACATGCCGCGCCAATGCGGCATTGCGACCTTTACCACCGATTTGTGCGAAGCGATATCTGCTGAATTCAGCGCGACGAATTGCATTGCTCTGCCAGTCAACGACAACGAAGCCGGCTACGCTTATCCCCCTCGCGTTAGATTTGAGCTGTTCGAGAAGGACCTTGAATCCTATCGACGCGCCGCCGACTTTCTGAATATAAATAACGTAGATCTCGTCTGCCTTCAGCATGAGTATGGTATTTTCGGCGGACCAGCTGGGAGTCACATCCTGACTCTCCTGCAGGAATTGAGAATACCCATCGTAACGACGCTGCATACAATCTTGCATAATCCGGATCCCGACCAGTTGCGAGTGCTGAAAGACATCGCTCTACTGTCAGACCGCCTGGTTGTTATGAGTGAGCGCGGCGGAAAATATCTGCAGGAGGTCTTTGACGTCTCGCGGGAGAAGATTGATATGATTCCGCACGGCATCCCGGACCTGCCCTTTATCGACCCCAGTTTTCACAAAGATATATACGGCGTCGAAGACAAAATCGTCCTTCTTAGTTTTGGATTGCTCTCCGCGAACAAAGGGCTTGAGAACGTCATTGCAGCTTTGCCCGCCATCCTCACTCGCTATCCTAACGTGGTGTATATAATCGTCGGCGCAACCCACCCCCACGTCAAACGGCTTGAAGGCGAATCTTATCGCTTGTCTTTGCAATTGTTGGCTCAAGAGTTGGACGTGGAAGCCAATGTGATTTTCTACAACCGGTTTGTCAGCCTGGAATCGCTCATCCAATTCATCGGCGCGACGGATATCTACATTACTCCCTATATCCATGAAGCCCAGAGCACTTCCGGCGCTCTAGCATATACCGTGGGCGCGGGGAAAGCGGTGATTTCGACGCCTTATTGGTACGCGGAGGAGCTACTGGCGGACGAACGGGGAGCGCTGGTGCCGTTCCGGGATCCGGCGGCTTTGGCTGAACAGATCATCGACTTGCTGGACAATGAATCCAAACGCCACGCCATGCGCAAGCGGGCGTATTTGTTCGGGCGAGAGATGATCTGGCCGCGCGTGGCGCAGCGTTACATGGATAGTTTCAAACGCGCCCAATCCGAGCGTCGGCATTACAAGTCTCCGGGCCTCATTGCTAAAACCCTGGACAAACGACCTTGGGAACTGCCTCCCCTCAAGCTGGATCACCTGCGCCACATGACCGACCAGACCGGCATGCTGCAACACGCTATATTCACCGTTCCCAATTATCATGAAGGCTATACGACTGACGACAACACCCGCGCGCTCCTGGTGAGCACGTTGCTGGATGAAGTCGGCAGCGGGGTGGCTTTCGATCTGGCGCCGCGCTACCTTGCCTTTGTATGGTTTGCCTTTAATCCCGCCACCGGACGTTTTCGAAACTTTATGAATTACCAGCGTCAGTGGCTGGACGACTGCGGCTCGGACGACAGCCACGGCCGCACCTTAATGGCGCTGGGAACCGTCTTGGGGCGTTTCAACACACCGGCGCTGCATAACATGGTCGGCTGGATGTTCGAGCAGGCGCTGCCCGCCATTCGCTCAACGACCAGCCCGCGGGCGTGGGCTTTCACGCTCATCGGCATTCACGAGTACTTGCGGAAATTTTCAGGCGACCGCGTCGCGAACCAGCTCAAGGAAGACCTGGCCAGCCGTCTGTTAGAATTGTATCAACGACACCACGCGGACGATTGGTTATGGTACGAAGAGGGTTTAAGTTACTGCAACGCCGTCTTGCCGCAGGCTATGCTAATGAGCGGGCACTCGATGCTGAACGAGGAGATGATGGAGGCCGGGCTGAAGTCGCTCGGTTGGCTGGCTGACCTGCAGAGTTCCGACGCTGGGAAAGGGCACTTTGTCCCCATCGGCTCCAACGGATTCCACCACCGCGGGGGGACTCGCGCGCGTTTCGACCAGCAGCCTATTGAGGCGCAGACAATGGTGTCCGCCTGTCTCGAAGCCTATCGGATAACGCGGGACAAGCGCTGGCTTCACGAAGCTCGACGCGCCTTTGAATGGTTTCTGGGGCGCAACGACTTAAACCTTCCTATCTACGATCCGCTGACCGGCGGCTGCCGGGACGGACTGCATCCTGACCGCGCCAACGAGAATCAAGGCGCAGAGTCCACGCTGGCTTTTCTTCGGGCTTTGCTCGAACTGCGCCTGGCTGAAAATACACTTAAATCCGGAGACGTCTGAACACAATGAGAAACCAGTACCCCGTCCTGTTTGAGCGTCATAAACAAAATCCCATCCTAACCGCCGCGCAATGGCCTTATCCGGCGCATACGGTGCTCAATCCGGGCGCCACCCTACTCCCCGATGGCACCACCCTGCTGTTGTGCCGGGTTGAGGATCGGCGCGGGCATTCGCATTTATGCGCGGTGCGCTCCGTCAACGGCGTGGACAACTGGCAGATTGACGAGCAGCCCACTCTGCCGGCCGATCCTAAAAATCACCCGGAGGAACTGTGGGGGATCGAAGACCCTCGCATAACTTATGTGCCTGAATGGAAGAAATACGCCGTGCTCTACACCGCCTTCAGCCGTGAGGGTCCCGGCGTAGCCCTGGCGTTCACGGAGGATTTTCACCAGTTCGAGCGTTTGGGAATGATTCTGCAGCCGGACAACAAAGATGCAGCTTTGCTTCCGCATCCGATTGACGGGCAGTGGACGGTGATTCATCGACCGGTCACCGGAACTCAAGCGCACATGTGGATTTCCTTCTCCCCCGATATGCACCACTGGGGCACGCATAAGCTGATGATGGAAGCCCGTCGTGGCGCCTGGTGGGACGCCAACCGAATCGGACTCTCGCCGCCGCCTATCGAGACCCCGCAGGGTTGGCTGGTGATTTACCACGGAGTTCGGCGGACGGCAGCCGGCTGCATTTATCGCATGGGGCTGGCGCTTTTTGACTTGGAGAATCCGCTGCGCTGCCTAAAACGCGGCGATGATTGGGTTTTCGGTCCAGAAGAACCCTACGAAATGCACGGGGACGTGGGCAACGTGGTCTTTTCCTGCGGCGCCACCGTTGCGCCCGATGGCGACTCCGTTAATATCTACTACGGCGCAGCCGATTCGTGCATCGCGCTGGCTACCAGCAGCGTCCGTGCCATGCTCGAATGGCTCGACCAGCATTCAAAACCCTTCATTGAACGGAGAATGAGATAGAAACCTTCTGATACCAAATTGCGTTCAAATGGTCATATATAAAGAGAAAGGGAGAAAGGGAG